>JBAZDV010000008.1:0-15536 GCA_041654195.1 Candidatus Methanomethylophilaceae archaeon
AATTCAGCATTAAAAATCGACAGAGATCGAACAAGTTACCCTCTGTTGATACGATCCACAGATGGACTTTTCACATTGTTTTGCAGTTCTATAATATACTGGATAATTCGTTTTGTCCTACAATAGAGGGTAAATAATGTTTAAGGGATTGGCAGATATTATTCTTAGACGCGCCAAACTCATAATTTCAATTTGGGTCATCATCCTCATCTGTGCAATACCGTTCGCAATACAGTCAGGATCCGCATTGGAATATGACATGACAAAAATGGAATCTCCTGCTTCGGAGTCTGTTTTAGGCGCTGAGATGCTAAATAGCGATCTATTCAGTTCATCAGGTGTCTCATCCTCGATGTCCACCGTTGTCGTTGCTGAATTAAACGACGACACCGCATATGAAACTTCAAGGGCCTTTGAAAAGGCACTGCAGGAAGAATTCGCCAACTGGAGCGTCAACATTGAGCTCAAGGAAAAATATCCTGGCGAAAACTATGCAGTGACGACAAGTCTAATTGGGGTTTTCGATGATAAATATTTTAAAGATACACCTTCAGACATTGGTCTATACAGTGTTTCATATCCGGTTGATGATGATGGAAATGCCATTGTGAAGGGTTCCGATCATGTACTCGATATCAGAAACCTGGTAAGTGCCGCTAAAGCAACACTCCTTGAGGATGGTGATACGGGTGTTGAAGCCACATATGTAACTGGTTCGGATCCGATCTCGTATGACACCATGACTGGTGCCACTTCGGATATTGAAAAAATCGACCCGATCTCAATTCTCCTTATCCTCATTCTCATCGGTCTGTTCTTTAGGTCCTTTGTTTCCGCTGCCACACCTCCGATAACCATCGGCATTGCATACGCTATCGTACTTTGCCTTATGTTCGGCATCGGACAGGTGTTGGGGATCTACTACATCACATCGATCCTGGTGTTGGTTTCAATGCTCGGTGCAGGATGTGATTACTGCATATTCATCATATCCAGATATCGTGAGGAACGCAAAAATGGACTTTCTCATGACGATGCTCTCAAAATGGCGATCATGTGGGCGGGAGAGTCCATACTCACATCGGGCTGTTCCGTTATAATCGGATTCGGTGTGATGTCCTTCTGCTCATTCTCACTCGTAAGCACGATGGGACTCATCCTCGCATTGGGGATTGTACTTGCTTTGCTTGCTGCACTCACATTCATTCCCTCCGTTCTTGCACTTGTCGGTGACAAGATCTTTTGGCCGTCTAATATATCGACATACGAGAAAGGCAGCAAAGCAATGAAGGGCTGGTACGGAAAGATGGGCGCTTTCGGTCACAGATACTTTACACATTCTGCTCATACTTCAATCAAATATGCCAAAGTGATGGTCGTTGTAGCGATCCTCATCACTGTGCCTTTGGCATATGTAGCAGTCACATCAACATCATCATATGATATGATCAGCACAATGCCGGATGGGGAAGCAAAAGAAGGTGTGTCTGTCATTTCTGATGATATCGGCGGCGGTACGATCATGCCGTCATACGTCGTCATGAAGGTAAAGGCATTCGTCGACGTAAATGAGAATCCAGACGAGACTGTACCATCTTACTTTATGACCACCATGGAAGATGGCAACAAAACGTTACTGTATGGTTACGTCTACCTGGATGAATATGATGCTGCAGTAAAAGATGGTACCGACCTGAATGTGTACCTCTATGCCAAGACAACTGACGATACATGGTATAGCACCGAAGGCAAGATCCCGACCTCAAGCGTCAAAGTGGTCTATTCTGAAGATGGCACTCCGACCGTCACTGTATCTACCGAAGCGCAAACTGCGATGATCGTCATCTATAACGATTGGCAGACTGTTGAAAGTGCAAAATTTGATCCCTCTTACTCTGTAACACTTGGTTGTTATGTTATGGCCGAAAGTAAGACCGATACGACGATCAAGGATATTTCTGGGACAATCGCAAATCCAGATAATCTGGTTATTCAATTCACAGACACGACCGGTCTTACTATGTGGGGAACGATCTATATGAGCGATTTCACCACCGAAGCAACGACCGTACCTGTCTTCCTTGATGCTGTGTACACAACTTCAGGTCTAGAGGAAGAACACTACTATGCAGTATTGTCTTTCCCAATATCTGATATCGCATTTGTTGAAAATTATCATAATACGACGATAAAAATGACTGCAGCTGGCGAAGAATCGATCATCACGTCTTACAACGCATGGCAAACTGACGAGGATGCAAAGTTCGGAGATGTTAAGAACATATCCATGTCTTTGTATGCACCGGACGGCACATCTACCTCTTACATCGCGTCTGATATCTCGGCAACATATCAGAACACAGATGCTTGGCTTTACAGACCTTTAGCCAATGCCGACCAGACCTACATAGACTTTGATGATTTCAGTTCTAATCTTGTGAATATCGTCACGGACGGACAGCATAATGTTGCAATGGCAGTAGGCCCGACCACCGGCGACATCTTGTTTGACGGAAAACACGCAGTATTCTTCGAAACCATATACGGGATACTCCCCTCCGCGATCAGAGAATTGCTGCCAAGCGACAGCTATACGGTCCTCTGTGAATTATGGACATTACTGGACGATGAAGAGAAGGATCTTGTCAACTATCTTTTGACCTATGAGATGGGCACTGTATCTGCCATTGACGAGACTGGAGAATACCAGTATGTCAAATTCATTGTATTGACAAAAGATGAACCGATGTCCGATCTTTCAATGGAGACCGTACAGCAATTGTCTACCGAAAAAGACAGATTCTTTGACACCCACTACTATGTGGAAGAAGCTCATATGGCAGGCGCGGCGGTCAGCAACTATGAGATCTCTGAGATCGTTTCCAACGATTTTAACACAATCATGGTCGTTGTCGTTCTTCTGCTGATAGCGCTGTTATTCATCGTAATGAAATCTTACCTCACACCGATACGTGCGGTCGCCACGATAGTCATGAGTATCCTGTGGACATTGGGACTGACTTTCATTTTATTCGACCATATCCTAGGCATACCTGTGGTATGGATCGTTCCGATCGTACTGTTCGTGATATGTCTGGGATTAGGGATGGATTATGATATCCTGCTCACCACACGTATCAAAGAGAACGTACATGCCAAAGGCATGTCCAATGATGATGCGATCATAGATGCAGTTCAGAGATCCGGTGCCGTGATAACTCTCTGCGGCCTAATCATGGGCGGTGCGTTCCTGACAATGACCATGTCAACATCGCCTATGCTTCAGGAATTCGGATTCGCATTAGGATTCGCCATCCTTATCGATGCTTTGATCATCCGTACATACGTCGTACCTGCGATGATGCATCTGATGGGTGAATGGAACTGGAAAGGTCCTGCCTTCATGCACAAGAAAAAACAATCGGTATAGATAAATGTCAAACCTCATATCGGGCCGTAAATGAACGAAAGCGATACGACCCGATTAAACAAATTTATTGCTGACAGCGGTTTCTGCTCTAGACGTGAGGCAGACAGACTCATAGAAGGGGGTAGAGTGACCGTAGACGGCCGCAAAGCAGAGATGGGTGAAAGGATAAGCCCGGAACAGGACGTATGCGTTGACGGCACTTCTGTAACGCGGGAAGAGGAAACTATACTTTTGGTCTTCAACAAACCGGCAGGTCTTGTATGCACGACATCTGATGATGAAGATGATAATGTGGTTAAGTTCATCAATTATCCAAAAAGGATCTATCCGATCGGAAGATTGGACAAGTATTCCGAAGGTCTACTTCTTCTGACAAATCGTGGGGATCTTGTCAATGGAATAATGAGATCGCGTTACAACCACGAAAAGGAATATGTCGTAACAGTGGACAGACCGGTAACGGAAAAATTCCTGAATGCTATGGCGGCAGGCGTACCTATACTTGGCACCACAACAAAACAATGTAAAACTAAAAAACTTGCCAGAAATAAATTTGATATGATAATTACCCAAGGAATGAACCGTCAGATCAAGAGAATGTGTGAATACTTCGACTATAGAGTAATGTCACTAAGGCGTATAAGGATCATGAACATAGTGCTCGGAGATCTTAGATCTGGTGAATATCGCAAGGCCTCAGAAAAGGAAATAGAGGAAATATTGGGACAAAAGGCTCAATGAATTTAATTCCTAAGAACTACACAGTACAATATCTTAGGGCCTTCGTTATACTCGGTGATACTTTCGATCGTAAACCCCTCAGAAAGTTTACGTACGTCCCTCTCAGAAAAATAACGGACTGCAAAGCCTTTCTCATTTTCCCACACACCGTCATGAAGATTCTCCCCCTTTCCGAATCCAGGATCCCTTTGATTCCTCACAGAGAACATTATCAGACCGCCGGGAACAACAGCATTTTTGAGATCGGACATTAATTTGGAGAGCTGCTCATCAGTAAAATCCATTGTGAACAGCATGTGTGAAAAACAAGCATCTACAGATGCTCTTGGCAGTTTCACACCTTCACGAAGATCGGTCTGCATTACCGCGATCTTATTTCCGAACCTGTTTTGAAGCTGCTGACATGCTGCTTCGCTGTAATCTGCGGTCATGACTCTCATTCCGGAATCAATGAGATATTTCGTATCTCTTCCCTGCCCAGGACCTAATTCCAGGACTGAGGCACATTTCGACTCTTTCATCACATTGATACAACGGGTGCAGAATAGACTTGGTGAATCTCCGAAATAAGAAGGATCGTCTGAATAAATACAATTCCAATGTTCTTTCTGGTTCACAGCCATGACATACTGAACGCTTCCCACTTATACAAAGTTTGTCTGTATTTCAAAGACCGCAAAATAACACAGTAGAATTGTCCCTAGCATCCAATAAATCACAATGTTCGCCAGAATCATTATAGAATATGCGTGGCATTCATGATTAGACAGGATGCAATTTCATGAAAATCGGCTTTGATAACGATATGTATCTGAAGACCCAATCCGAACATATCAAAGAACGCGTTAACAAGTTCGGCGGAAAACTGTACCTGGAATTCGGCGGAAAACTGTTTGATGACTATCATGCATCAAGAGTACTGCCTGGATTCAAACCTGACAGCAAAATAAGCATGCTGATGCAACTTAAAGATCAGGCTGAGGCCATCATAACCATAAATGCCAATGATATTGAGAAAAAGAAGATCCGAGGGGATCTCGGGATAACATATGATCTTGAAGTTCTGCGCCTGATCGATTCTTTTAGAGACAGACACATTTACGTCGGCGGTATTGTCATGACACAATACAGCAATCAACCTGCCGCTGAAGCTTTTCAAAAGAAATTAGAATCATTGGATACCAAGGTTTATCGTCACTATCCTATCAAAGGCTATCCTTCCAACATACCTCTCATTGTAAGCGATGAAGGCTATGGAAAAAATGATTATGTAGAGACCACACACCCACTTGTCGTAGTCACAGCACCCGGACCTGGCAGCGGAAAGATGGCCGTCTGTCTTTCGCAACTTTACCACGAGCAACGAAAAGGTACATCTGCAGGATATGCAAAATTCGAGACGTTCCCAATATGGAACCTTCCCCTAAAACATCCTATCAACATTGCATATGAGGCTGCAACAGCAGACCTAAACGACAACAATATGATCGATCCCTTCCATCTAGAAGCATACGGAAAAACCACTGTGAATTATAACAGGGATGTGGAGATATTTCCCGTACTTAATGCGATACTGGAAAAAATATCCGGAAAATCCCCCTACAGATCACCAACAGATATGGGCGTCAACATGGCCGGAAACTGTATCTTTGATGATAGTATCGTCTGTAAAGCAGCCAATAATGAGATCATTCGCCGTTATTTCCATGCCTTACTTGAACAGAAACAGGGCGATACGATCAACAACAGCGTATTCAAAATAGAACTATTGATGAAACAGGCAGGCATTTCTGTCGATGACCGCAAAGTTGTCACGGCAGTGAGGGAGAGAGCCAAAGACCTCAGTGTACCAGTCGCTGCGATCGAATTAGACGACGGCGTTATTGTGACTGGCAAAGCATCACCGCTTCTCGGCGCATCATCTGCTATGCTCCTTAATGCCCTCAAAATACTCGGAAAAATCGATGACAATGTTCACCTTATCGCACCAGAGGTCATCAATCCCGTTCAAACACTCAAGGTTGACTATCTGGGAAATAAAAATCCGAGATTGCACATTGATGAAATGCTAGTTGCACTATCAATCTGCGCCAATACCGACCGCAATGCAAAGAAGGCATTCATACAACTCCCTAGGCTCAGAGGGTGTGAAGTACATACATCAGTGATCCTGTCATCGGTTGACGAAATAGTACTCAGGAAATTGGGCGTTAATCTGACATGTGAACCGAAATATCAAACGAATTGTCTGTTCCAGGGTCAACATATCAACTAGAGCGCAATTTTCAATTCAATGAAAAAAATACGACATTCCAAGGACTTATTCTTTGAATCTAGAATCGGTCAACGAACTCTGGCGTGTCAACTTATTCTCATCGCTGGAACAATCGAGCTTTTTCATCATACGATAGAGCATTATATTCTGGAAATTTACTTCAGTGAGGGATTGCTCTTTGAATCCCCTGTCCCTGACAAGTTTCAGCAGAACGTCATTCTTAACACTGACATCGATATAGATCGCTTCGCAACCATTCTCTCTTGAAAAATCACAGAATACTTTCATGAGATCCGATGCTATGCCTTTTCCTCTAGCTTCCTTTACAATAAACATCAGATTTATGTAGGATCCGTTTGGTTCATGTATGATCATTTTGGAATACCTTTTCAGATGTTTTTCAAATCTATAGAATTCCATGAATGACAGGACCGTTCTACTTTCAACCTTACGTGCTTTGACATCGATCTTGCCTGGAATATAACCAACAAAAATTCCATCGATCGTATTGTCCTCGTCACAATGTACCCATATATTCTGATATGAACACATGGTATGCTCAAGTGCGACCAACCGAGCAAGGACGGGCACTGCTTCTTCTCTCTCACCTAGAAGATAGTGATAACTGAAATGTGCATCATACATCATATTCGCAATCAATATGAGATCATCATTCAAAGTTAATTTTCTGATCATTAAAGCCTTCCCTTCCCTAAATTCTCTAAGTTAACTGTATATTAATATCTTACATCTCAATAAAAGTAACGCATAAGATTCTTTAAAAAGTATTACATTTTTTGAAGCCAGGGGCTTATCTAAAAACAAAATCCGCGATAAATGATTCTTACCCTTTTGGCAACTATATTTATAACTAATCTATTACCCTTCAGATATGCCAAAAAAAGCCTGTGCAGCGCACATTTTAGTCAAAACCGAAAAAGAAGCAAAAGACCTCCTCGATAGGATCAACAAAGGAGAAAAATTTGAAGATCTTGCTAAGAAATATTCTACCTGCCCCTCAGGAAAAAAAGGCGGAGATCTCGGATGGTTCGGCCGCGGAGATATGGTTGCACCGTTCGAAACAGCAACATTCTCAGCAAATAAAGGTTCAGTAGTAGGTCCTGTGAAAACCGAATTCGGATGGCATCTGATTCTTGTGAAAGATCTCAAATGAACACGTATCGGATCTGCATTTTTACAAGTCGTCCTTAAACCTTTTATTTTCCTTTATTAAACGCAACACAATTTACAATTTATCGCCAACCACAGGTAACTGTAAATTGTAATGTTCTGCAAGTACACGGATAGTAAGAATTACAAAGATGGTAACGATGGCCATAACTCCGAATAGTGGATAAAATAGATACATCTCGTAGTAAACAAATGCTCCGATCATCGCAGCAAGAGCGTATATCCTCTTAGTGAAAATAGAAGGGACCTCACCTGCCAAGATGTCTCTCATAATGCCTCCACCTACACCGGTAACTACGGCCACGAAGATCACAAGAAACATATTGCCACCGTGCCCTGTTGATATGGCAACGTCAGCGCCGGCAATGACGAATGCTGCAAGACCCAAAGCATCAGAAATATTGAGTAGATTATTAGAGATGTTCAGATGTCTTTCAAGCTTTTCATCATATCTCCAATAATACGCTACAAGAAAACACATTATACCTGTTACGAGCGCTACTGTGACTGGACCATAGCTGGTAAACATCGACGGTGGAATAACGCCCAAAAGAATATCCCTCAATACGCCGCCACCGACCGCAGTTACGACCGCAAGTACGAGAATACCGAAAATATCCATCTTTTTCTGAATTGCAAGGACAGCCCCCGATATTGCAAAGGCAACGACCCCTATGTATTGCAAAATCCAAAACATGGTGTAGATCTCGTCCAATTACCTGCCTCAACTGTCATATCGGCAATGAATCTATTTATAGCATGGAGAGAGGGACAAATCGTAATCCCGACCCATTCGGAGAACGATAGATCCGATGATCAGAGTGACTGCGTTGTCCATTCGAATCTTTGATCCGTACCTTCTAGAAGATAATTTGCTTCCGGTGAGTTTATTTTGATATCTTGCCTTTCATCAACAATCCCTTGTAGCCTATCGGCAGGACCTTTAGGAATTTAGACCTGTGTTCTTCCCACCCATCCAATATGCTTCTGGCCTTAGGACTGCCCGTGTACCTCAGGTGTGACTCGACTATCGAATGAAGCTCTTTTTCGTCATACTCATCCAATAATGACAGTTCTACCATATCCATATTGCAATGTCTGTCAAACATCCCGTCCTCATTCAGCACATATGCGATACCACCAGACATCCCTGCGGCAAAATTTCTTCCTACGTTACCGAGAATGACGGTCCTTCCGCCTGTCATATATTCACAGCAATGATCCCCCGTACCTTCTGCAACGGCTATTGCACCGCTATTACGTACACAGAACCTTTCTCCAACGGTACCTCTTATATACAATTCCCCAGAGGTTGCACCGTATGCTATCGTATTCCCTGCAATTGCATTCTCAAGGACCTTTTCATTTGACGGAAGTATAGCTATCTTTCCTCCATCCAGACCCTTGGCGACATAATCGTTGGCACCACCGATCAATGTGAATGTCAATCCGTCAACAAGGAATGCTCCAAAACTTTGACCCGCAATACCGGTGAATATCACATTCGTATGCTTATGTGAACTCTTCCGGACCATCTCTCCGGAGAGCATCGCACCAACTGAACGATCGATGTTGGATATGCTATAGTGCAGATCCATCGTTTTGTTCTGCGAGGAAAAAACATCCTCGATGATCTTTTTGTCAAGGGTCTCTAACTCATCATGGTATTTTCTGATGAATCTCTTTGTTTCCGGAATCTTTGTGATTATCTTGGAGATGTCCACAGAATCTGTCTTCTCTACCCCTGTGATCTTCTGCGTTATCAGATCGGAACGTCCTATTGCCTCATCCAGTGAGTGCAAACCCAGACCTGCCAAATGTCTTCTGACATCTTCCGCAACAAATCTGAAGTATTGAATAAGCTGCTCTTTGGTACCCTTGAATTTCGCGCGCAGATCGGTATTTTGTGTCGCTATACCGACCGGACACATATTCGTATGACACTTACGATCCATGATACATCCCATGACGATCAACGGCGCAGTGGAGAATCCATATTCTTCGGCCCCCAATAGAGCAGAGATCACCACATCCTTACCTGTCTTGATCTGGCCATCGACCTGGAGACGGACCCTTTCCCGCAATCCATTCAGGACAAGGGTCTGCTGCGATTCCGCAAGGCCCAACTCCCATGGAAGTCCAGCATACCTTATTGATGATAACGGACTTGCTCCCGTTCCTCCGTCAGACCCGCTGATAAGTACCATGTCGGCACCTGCCTTGACAACACCGGCTGCGATGGTCCCGACACCATTCTCTGAAACGAGCTTTACACTTATCCTCGCTGAAGGATTGACACATCTCATGTCGAATATCAGCTGTTTCAGGTCCTCAATGGAATAAATGTCGTGATGAGGCGGTGGCGATATAAGTGTTATACCAGGCATTGTACGCCTTGTCGCGGCGATCACCTCATCCACCTTGAATCCCAACAACTGCCCGCCCTCGCCCGGCTTCGCACCCTGCGCTATCTTGATCTGAATCTCATCCGCATTCACAAGATATTCTGTTGTGACCCCGAACCTTCCCGATGCGATCTGCTTGATGGCATTCCTTGTGTTCCTTCCGTCAGCATAGGGCTTGAACCGTGCGGGGTCTTCTCCCCCTTCCCCGGTGTTACTCTTACCGCCGATGGCATTCATTGCTTCGGCCAGTGTTTCGTGCGCCTCTTTGCTTATAGAACCGAACGACATGGCACCGGTAACGAACCGCCTCATGATGGACTCGGCAGATTCGACCTCATCAAGCGATATCGGTGAACCATTTAGATCCATCAGATCCCTTATGAAATACAACTTATTATCCGAAAGATCCGCAAAATCCTGATACGACCTATTGTCTTTTTCCCTCACGGCCTTGTGAAGTGCCCTGATCGAGGCCGGACACCAACAATGTAGTTCTCCTCCGCCCCTGTAAACATACTGGCCAATATCCATTTCCATTGATGGATCGCCTTCGATGAATGCATGCGTGTGTACATCGATCGTTTCTTTTTCGATATTCTTCAGTGAAAGACCGCCGATGTTGGATGCTGTGTCACGGAAATATCTGTCTATAACATTGTTGCTTATCCCTAGTGCTTCGAACAATTTCGCACCGCGATAGCTCCTCAATGTCGATATGCCCATCTTGGACATGATCTTCATCAATCCCTTTTCTGATGCCTTGATATAATTACGTTCTGCGGTATCGATATCGATCTTAAGTCTGCCGTCCAAGACCATTGAATCTATCAGAGAGTATGACATGTAAGGATTCACTGCATTCGCACCGTACCCAAACAAAAGTCCGAAATGCATAACCTCTCTTGGTTCTCCTGATTCCACGATCAGCGCGGTCTGGATCCTCTTCTTCTTATCGGACAGATACTGATGTACCGCTGAAACAGCTAAGAGCGAGGGAATAGGAATGTTGTACTTATCTACAGATCTGTCTGAAAGTATAACGTATGCAGCACCTTCATCCACTGCATTCTCGGTCATTTTACACATCCTGCCTATTGCATTCTCAAGCCCTTCCTCGCGAGTGAAGGTCATGGTAACAGTCACGGTCTTGAATCCCTTGTATTGCAGATTTCTGATCAGATCCAATTCCCTGTCCGTGATGATCGGATGCTTAAGTTTCACCACCTTACAAAGTTCCGGCATTGGGTCTAAAATGTTCCAGTGGATCGATCCAACATATCCTGTAAGGGACATCACCAATTCTTCCCTTATAGGGTCGATCGGGGGATTGGTCACCTGTGCAAACATCTGCCTGAAGTAATTGAACAGTCTCTGAGGCTTCTCTGAAAGTATCGCCAATGGCGTATCGTTCCCCATGGATCCAGATGGTTCACTTCCATTAGTTGCCATGGGACCGATGATAACATCTGAATCCTCTTTGGTATAACCGAACACCTGAAGGAATTCTTTATGCCCGGCGATCTTTCTCTCGACCTTTCTTCCAGATGATACAGATTCCATCTCCACACGATTTTTGTCCAGCCACTTCCTATACGGATATTCCTTGGCAAGCCCGTTCTTGATCTCGTCATCCTGGATGATCCTATTTTCTTGTAGGTCGATCAAAAGCATCTTACCTGGCCTCAGCCTTCCGGTGCTTTCGATATTTTCATCATCGATCTTTATGACACCTGCCTCAGATGCCATTACGATCATTCCGTCCTTCGTTACGGTATACCTAACCGGACGGAGTCCGTTACGATCAAGCATACCGCCGGCATACCTCCCATCAGTGAACAACACTGCCGCAGGTCCATCCCACGGTTCCATGAGAATGCTGTGATATTCGTAATACGCCTTAAGTTCGTCCGGGATCGGATTTTTATCGTTCCAGGACTCTGGGATCATCATTGTGAGTGCGTTCGGTATCGTCTTTCCGGACCTGACAAGAAATTCAAATACGTTATCCAGGGACGCACTGTCACTCATTTTACCCTGAATTATGGGATACAACTCGTTCATCTCCGGAAGTCTGTCGGATTGCATAACGCTCTCCCTTGCGGCCATCCAGTCCCTGTTAGCACGAATGGTGTTTATCTCCCCGTTATGACATAGCATCCTAAAGGGCTGAGCAAGCTTCCACATCGGAAAAGTATTGGTGCTGAACCTTGAGTGTACCAATGCAACTGCAGATCTGAACTGCGGGTGAGACAGATCTGGATAGTATTTCCTGAGCTGCATGGGTGTGAGCATGCCCTTGTACACCATACACTTTGATGAAAGGCTGCATATGTAGAACTCATCCGTCAACTTAGTGAGTTCGTTGCTTATCTTCTTCCTTAAACGGAATAATTTTTGCTCAAAGATATCCGAATTGTACGATCCTGTGATAAACACCTGAACCATGCGGGGTTCGACCTCTCTTGCGATCGGTCCGGCGGAATCGTGATTGACCGGAACATCTCTTTCTGCAATGATGCTGAGATCGAGGCATTTGCATTCTGACCTAAACGCCCTCATACATTCTTTTGAGACCTCATCATTCATTGGAAGGAATATTATCCCCGTCCCGTACCTTCCGGCCTCCGGAACAGATATCCCCTGAGACACGATAAAATCATGAGGGATCTGCACAAGTATACCTGAACCGTCACCGGTCATGCCGTCAGCATTCTCAGCACCTCTGTGCGCCATGTTCTCCAATATCTTGAGACCGTTCTCGATTATCTGATGGTCCTTCCTTCCGCTGATATCGGCAACCATTCCGACACCGCACGCATCGTGCTCATTGATCGGATCGTAAAGTCCTATTGCTCTAATCTTCATCCCTTCTTTTGATGCATAAAGACGGCTCTCATTCAGAGAACGACGATATTGAATTAAATACACTCAGTTTCAAATCGACCGCTAAACGTCTTGATCTTTGTTCAAATGTATATCTGCGCATGATTGTGATTTCTTTATTACTAATATAGATTTCTATATCTCAGTGCATTTGCTTTACATAAACACATTTTATTAGACAAATGTCTACTTAATTGATTAATTAAGCTAATACAATGAATTTTTGTATTCCAATGCGGCACTTACCAACCCACGATGCAAAGGCGAAGGAGAAAGTGGCCTTGATTTGAATTCAGGATGGAACTGCGATGCGACAAAGAACGGGTGATTTTCCAATTCCCCGATCTCCATCCTCTTCCCATTGTCTGAACGCCCTGTGAATCTCCAGCCTACAGATTCCAATCTTTCGATATATTCCGGATTGACCTCATATCTGTGCCTGTGTCTTTCAGAGATCTTTTCGGAATCGTACAGTTCGTATGATTTTGAATCTTTCTGAATGAGCACGTCCTGCGCACCCAGACGCATCGTTGCACCTTTGTCTTTGATATTCTTTTGCTCATCCATTAAAAAGATGACCGGGTCCTTCGTTTTCGGATTGAACTCGGTACTGTCAGCGTTATCCAATCCTAAACTATCCCTTGCAATGCCGATGGTTGCGATCTGAAATCCGAGACACACACCCAAGAACGGAACTTTGTTCTCTCTCGCAAATCTTGATGCAATGATCTTTCCCTCCACCCCTCTGACACCGAACCCTCCTGGAACAAGGATACCGTGAACATCATTCAACACAGACGTATCTTTCAGAAGATCATCAGAATCGACGAACTTCACTCTCACTTTGGTATCTATCTTGGCACCAGCATGTGTCAAGGATTCCAATTGACTCAGATAGGAATCGGCCAATGCCGTATATTTCCCCACAATGGCGATGCATACCTCATTGTTCGGACACAGAACACTGTCAAGATAATCCTCCCAGTCCTTCATCTTCCTTTCAGAGATGGAAGCATTCAATTTGAGAAGCTCGATAATATACTCCGTTATTCCCTGTTTCTCAAGCGTGATCGGTACTTCGTATATGGAACGGGCATCCTGTGCGGATATGATCGCATTTACGGGAACGTTGCAGAACATGGATATCTTCTTGCGGATGTCGTCGGTCATTTGTTCAGAAGACCTTCCGACAATGATATCGGGAATTATCCCCAGGCTCATGAGCTCCTTCACCGAATGCTGCGTAGGTTTTGTCTTCTGTTCCCCGACGGTCGAAAGTTTAGGAACGTAGGTCACATGGATAAAGATGCAATTGTCCTTCCCCACCTGCATCTGCAGCTGTCTTGCCGATTCGAGGAAAGGCATGGATTCCATATCACCCACCGTACCGCCGACCTCCACTATGGTTACGTCCGCACCCGTGTTCTTGGCGGTGTGCACAATCATCGAACGTATCTCATTGGTAATATGTGGAACGATCTGAACGGTCTTTCCGAGATATTCTCCCTTTCTTTCCTTGTCGATGACCGATCTATAGACCTTCCCTGTGGTGATGTTGTGATCCCTCGTCAGGGAAAGATCCATGAACCTTTCATAATTGCCGAGGTCGAGATCCACTTCTCCCCCGTCATCCAGAACGTAGACCTCTCCGTGCTCGAAGGGATTCATCGTCCCTGCATCGACGTTGAGGTATGGATCGATCTTGATCGCAGATACCGATAAGCCCCTTGAGATCAAAAGACGTCCGATAGACGAGGCTGTCACACCTTTTCCGAGCCCCGATATAACCCCGCCGGTGATAAATATGAACTTCATGTTGAACCAACGGGATTAATAGATTAAGTAGGTTGCATAAAACATTTGTCATTTTACGATTAAATTAGTCAAATGAATATACTTTACCAATTTTTGTGGTAATTTGACTAATAATATATCTGGAATTGGATAATTTTGAATTCGTAGACGTCAAAAGCAACTATTTTGACATAATTGGTAGGAAGGCTTACATCCTAAAAACTGACAAATACCATCCGATATCGCAAGAACTGAGAGTACATCCGATATACGTATGACACTCACGACACTCTGAAAAAGAGACGCATATATCTTAAAAATAAACAACTTTCATAGTATCAAAACTGTAATTTTATAGAAGGACAAACAATCAAATAGAAAATAGCAAACGAAAAATGCAGGAGTGAAAAAAATGTCAAAGAAACAGTTTAAAGCAGAATCAAAACGCCTCCTTGACCTTATGGCCAACTCGATATACACTCACAAAGAGATATTCCTTCGAGAAGTCATATCAAATGCATCGGATGCGATCGATAAACTGAATTACAAGGCAATGACCGACCAATCGCTCGGCATAAATAAGGGTGACCTCAAGATCAGGATATCCTTGGACAAGGAAGCACGTACCGTGACCGTCTCCGACAATGGTATCGGAATGAACAAAGAGGACCTGGAGAGAAATCTCGGTATCATCGCGCACAGCGGTTCTCTTGATTTCAAGACAGAGATCGGAAACAACACCGAGAGCAACATAATCGGACAGTTCGGTGTGGGCTTCTATTCCACCTTCATGGTCTCTGACAAGGTCACTGTCATT
>JBAZDV010000009.1:0-14831 GCA_041654195.1 Candidatus Methanomethylophilaceae archaeon
GTTGCCGTTAATCCCGCCGGTACAAAAGTTTACGTTACCAATAAAGGGGCGGGAACTGTATCAGTAATCGATACAAGTTCAAATACTGTATCTGCTACCGTCACTGTTGGTGCAAATCCCTTCGGGGCTGCCGTTAATCCCGCCGGTACAAAAGTTTACGTTACCAATTACGGAGCGGGAACTGTATCAGTAAAGTCGATCATAGCCGTTAAAATCGCATTCGACAAATTAAATTAATTAAAATGTGGTGAAACTATGGTATTAAAATCTGAACTCCTCTCAAGTATAAACTCAAAATTTGAATATATGGATACTCCAGAATTGGTAATTAATGAACAGTTCGGGGCACACAATAAAAAAACATACCGGGTGCAGACATGCAGGGCAAGTGGGACGCTTGCAACAATTTGCTATTTCTGTATGTATGTTTTCAACGAAGGAACCGACAACGAGGCCGCATATATAGAAACACAGCAAGCACCAGAAGAACTAATAACCGCATAACGAAACGAGGCGGTACTATGGTAAATGAAGGCCGATTTATGCCCATGCCGAAAACCTGCACGATTCAAACCCCTAACTTCAGAGGCAGGTATCATAAACAGTATTTAGCCGACCCTGTACCGGTGGCCTGTGAATACTCCATCTCTAAAGGGTCCAACGCAGAAGGGACGTTACAAATACTTAGCGGCTGGCTCGCAGTTCCAACCAATACCGATATTACCACAGAGTCTATAATCACAATAGAAGGGATACAGACCACTGTAAAGCCATGGGCTAAATTCACAGCCGACAGCGGAGCCATCACCGTAAACGCGGTTATCTATGCACTATAAAGGTGGTCGATATGGAAAACGGGATGATGAGCTTTACAAAAACGTGCACCGTCCAAAGTCCATCTTATAACGGGCGATATCATAAAAAATATGACAGCACCCCTACACCTGTAAGCTGTGAGTATTCCGTTGAAATTAGTAACGACGGTCAGAAGCCTTTTATAAACTCTGGTTGGGTAGTGTTCCCAATAAACACCGACGTTACGAATGAAAGCGTAATCATGATAGAAGGCATGAGAGCGCCTATAAAGTCAGTAAAAATGTTGGAGGACATGAGGTTACATATCGTACGAGGCATAAAGGTCACTCTCGGAGTTGAAAATCTCAAATGAAATATGAAGGAGTGACGGGACTAGAGGTCTGCGAGCGTAACATTGCAAAAGTTAAAAAAAAGTATGCTGAGCAAGGGGCGAAAGCACTAGAGGCATGGGGTAGGGACACTATAAATGATTCAAAGGATAATTATTGCCCAATTGACACCGGCGAGATGGTAGGGACCGGAAACCTTCAGATGGACCGAGGGGCGACCAGAATAGAAGTTACATTGTACTATAATACCTTCTATGCTGCTACCGTGCATGAAAACCCTAGACCTTATCACCCCATAGGCCAGGCGGGATTTTTGAGAATCCCATTCAATAACCACGCACCACAATTATTAACAACAGTGGCAGGATATCTTAAAAAGGTGAGCTTATGACTGATTGGGTTGACGACTTCGCGGATTATATAGGGAACCAGTTTAACACATTAAATATATATCTTGAATATATGGACCCAGATAATGAAAATTGCGTAGTTTTGAGATCAGAACCAGGGCAAGGCGATTTACATTTTACAGGCAGGAGGCACATTTACAGAGGTATTATAGTAATATCAGTAAGGGATTTTGATCTGGAAACCGCAAAGAGCACCGCACAAGAATTAAGTGAGTTTTTAAGGCTTAAAGGTAACATCACGCAGGGTGATACTTACTTTGAACGCATTTCCTGTAATGGATACACTCACGTCAAGACAAATAAAACAGAAGGAACAATATACAACATAACAGTATCAATAAAATATCAAAGGTGAATTTATGATATTTGACGATGCGAAAGACACTTGGTTAACAATCTTTAAGATTGATGGTACGGAAATCAACGGGCTTAATCTCGACGTTCTGCCTATTCCTGATGGCGAATATGGCGATAAAAACACAAGTTCATATATCACAGGGAAATACTCGAGGACTGGAAAAAATCAGTATGACGGCGGAACAGTGGACATTTCAGGATTGTTGATTCCGAATGACGCGGGTCAAATGCTCTTAGAGGCTGCACTTGATGATAACGTCCATCATGTATTCCAGGTGATTCTTACCGAGTCCGGACTTGTGTATGAATACGATGCTCTGGTGATGCAATTCAAACCAGACGCAGAAGACAATACCGCAATGTTCGCCGGTAGTCTGAAAGCTGACGGAAAGCTTAGGAAGAGTACGACAGGAGCTTCCATATCAAAGATTGAGATCACAACGGGAACTGTGATTCCTTCAACCGTGGAGGCATCTGTCGCAAGCACTGTAACGGACATAGTTGTTAATGAGCTTTCAGCAACCGCCGCAGAAACTATTAAAGTGACTGCTTCCGGAGCTTCATTTATCGGCTACAGCTTGGATAATGGATATTCATGGACCGAGCTTACCAGTGGCACAATGTCAGGAAATATAACTCTTGGAGCAGCAAACACTGTAACCAGAGTATTACTTGCAGTACAAGAGGACGATAAAGCGACTAGGTTTATTAACCTTTTTTTTGCAAGGGCGTAATCTCTGATTATAGTATCGAGGATCTGATGTTCCTAGATGGATAATTCGGAGATTACGGGCAAACAAAAAACCGGAATTGATTGACATGATAGCAGAAACTCCATTTATTAACGGTAAAACACTATCGTATCCAATTGGATATTTTCCTCAACTGTTCGCAGTGGTCAATGCCAGGACAAAAAGAGGGTTTGTAGCTGGACTCATGGCTATGGAAGATGAAAACAAAGGCGGGGAAGGTATCCCAGAAAATACCATAATTGAAATGATACGGGTAGGGCTTTTGCATGGTAACCCAACAATTACCATGGCAGAAACTACAGAATTGGTCCAGGATTACCTTGTTACCTATGGGCACAAAGAACTAGATAAAAAACTAGTAGATGCCTTTGTAGACAGTGGTCTATATGACAGGAAGACGGTAGAGAAACAGAGAGCCTTTGCTGAACAGATAGAGCAGATCAGCGAAGAGAGGGAGATTGCTCTGATTAAAAAAGCACAGGCTGAACTGAACCGGTTGAATTCTGCCATTGACGTACTGATTGACTCCGCTATACAGGAAAGTCTGATATCTTCCTCTGAAATCCCAGGGAAAGACGGTGGCAGCGAATCCAACGACGACGACGACTTCATGTCTGGTGATGAGTACGAATATGAAGGGTATTATGGCGATGATAAAGAATATGTAGACCCAGGCGAGCCAATGGTAAAAACGTATCCTATCGCTGGAAACAACGGGGCTGATAACCCCAATACACAGGGTCAAGCATCTGGAATGAATAACTCTCCGAATAATAGCTATGATAGGGGCCAGAGACCAAACCAGGGCTCAGCATTTGGGGGCGCAGACATGCCTATGCAGGGCGGAGCGACCAGTAAACAGCCAGCTACAATATACCGAAGACGCAGGCCGAGACCAGGATCTAGCCCTTTGGAACCCCCAGAGATCAATCAGAGGATCTAGACGTATATGATTTTATAGACAGACTTCAGAGGGCAGCATACCACGCTTCAGGATGTAGGGTACTGCCTTCAGTGTCATTTAAAATGACTATTGCAGAGCTTGAAATTATCCTATGTGAAGGATTCGACTATCAAGAAGAAAGAGTAATCAGGCACGCTGATCTTAAAACGTCGATACTGAACGCTCCCAGGACGGAACGCAAAGATAAAAAGCTTTGGAAGTTAACCGACTTTTTACCAGCAGGATTAAAAGCTAAACTTCTGCAAATATCTGAAGCTGAACAGGTGGAACGCATCAAAGCCCGTGGCGAAGCCGTCGCGGCAAGATGTAAAACTAAAGCGGCTGAGCGTAGAAAATGACCCAATTGTGGTAATATCAGGTGGTTTATACAGCTGACAAATTACACATTTGGGTTAAAAAGGTGGATTTATGGGTCTGGTAGTAGGTACACTTGTTGCAAAAGCCGCGTTGGACATAGATGGGGGCAGTTTTGATAAACTCGATTCTGCTATCACAAATGCCACAACTCATTTATCGCAGATGAGTAACGAAACCAAACTAGCTCTATCTGCGAGCATTGCCACGGTTCCCGCCGCCATAGCAGCCATAGCAGGCGCAGGGCTGGCCGTGGCATCTAATTTTGAAGATGCTAGCACAACACTTACAGTTCTATATGGTGACATCGATACAGCAAAAGAAAAGTTCCAGAACTTATCAGCATTCGCTGCAAATACTCCATTTGAGTTCCCTGAGCTTCTGGACGCTACAGTGAAGCTTAAAGCCTATGGAATAGAAGCAGCTGATTATCTCACTATATTAGGGGACACTTCCGCCGCTATGGGCAAGTCTTTGAACGATACTGTCGAAATGTTAGCCGACGCTCAGACAGGTGAGTTCGAGAGACTGAAAGAGTATGGTGTAAAAGCTGTCGAAATAACGAAGAAAAACGCGGAAAGTTTAGGGGTATCAATGGCCGAGGCCGGTAAAACAGCATTGATGTATACCGACCAATATGGCCAGCAGCAGGTTAAGGTAATTGATAGGAATAATAAAGAATCAATAAATGCTGCCTTAGTAGGTGTAGATGGTATTTTCCAAAAATATACCGGTGCAATGGAAGCACGGAGTAAGACCCTAGCAGGATTATTATCTACACTAAAAGATAATGTTACAATGGCACTAGCCGACTTAGTAGGCTTTGATATGCAGACTATGACCGTACAAGCAGGGTCTTTAATGGGAGCTATAGAATCCCTTGTAAAGGCTGGCATTGGTCTTACTAACTGGCTATCTAACATTTCAGAAACAACTCAAACGTTTATCGTGGCGGCAGGTGCAGGCATAGCTATTATAGCCGGACTGACGTCTGGATTTATTTTACTTGGTGTAGCGACTTCAGCAGTTGCAGCGGCAGAGCTGGCTCTAGGAGTAGGTTTATCCACTGTACTTTTACCGGTTACCGCTATAGTTGCAGGGGTAGCATTACTTGCAGCGGGTCTGTATTATCTAAACGAAAAAACAGGATTGGTAACTTATTCGTGGAACCTGTTAAAAGATATTTTCACGATAGTTTCATCTGAAATATTACGAGCTGCAAGCATTCTTAAATCCGGAGTCGGTGAAGTCGTAGACTGGATTAAAGAAAAAATATCCAGCCTGATACCTGCTAATCTGGTGACCAGTGTTACTGGTGCTATCGACGGAATAGTTGGCCAGTTTGAACGTCTCGGGATAAACATCCACGCAAAAGCCGAAACAATACGAGGGGACGGGCAAACCGTAGAAACAGCAGCAACAGGGATGGGTACAGCAATGTCTAACTCTGCAATAGGTATGCAAGGCTCGGGTACTCTGATGGGGTCTGTCTTCAATATGGTAGGTTATGACGCTAACTCTATGCAGTCGGCGGTCACGAACTCGGGTACTCAAATGCAGGGATCTTTTATTCAAACAGGGAGCTCTGCAACCGGCATGGGGTCGGCGGTCACTAACTCGGGTACTCAAATGCAGGGATCTTTTATTCAAACGGGGTCCACTGCAACAGGCATGAGTTCTTTGGTTACTTCGGCGGGTGCTGGCATGGTTACCTCTATGAATAGTGTAGGGGCAGCATCCACAGATATGAGTGGCACGGTATCATCTGCCAAAAGTGGAGTAGAGGCTCTTACCTATTCCGTCCAGATAGCAACAAATGCAAACGGTAGTTACGCAGCATCGTTTAAGGACATATCAAGCATGGCAAGCGACGCAGCAAGCGCGGCGGTAAGCGCATCCTCTAAAATCGGTGCTGCCTTGAAAACCTCTGCCGGACAGGTGGGAAATGTTGCAGCTTTGGCCGGAAAATGGAATACCACAGCAAAACTAGGGAAGACCTCACGCGGAGGCAGTGGAACCGGCGAAAGCAATGTTAAGGTCATTTCAGCAAAAACGACCACGACAACCACTAACAACACAAGCAACACGATCAACATTAATACTACAAAATCAAGTTCAAACGTGGTAAGCGATGCAAAGCGCAGTGTAGGAAAGTGAGTGACACAAAAGGGTTAAAATACCGCAAGCTGCACAGCTGACAAATAACACAAAAAGGAAAGGGGTTATCCAAATATGACTGGTGAAGTACGTACAATTACATGGTCTGGCGGGCCAACAGGGTATTATACGACAGATGGAACACACGATGAGGCAGAGATAAATACCGCTATGACGTGGGCAAATAGCAATCCTGGGAACATTATAAAAATGCTTGGGACTGGAAACGATAATGCACCTCATGACTATAATATTGAAGGCCAAATTAAGATCGCTAATAAAGTGACCTGGATGGCCGAGGCAGGGGTCAGGCTTTGGGTTCCGGATGGAGTATGTGGAACAGACCCAAGTGATTGTATATTTCCGAATGGCACGCCAGTTATAGGCCAGTTAAACGCATATGTAGCCGATGTTGAAATATGCGGCTTTGCAGTGTCCGGCAATTGTAACAATCAAAGCACAAAATTAGGTTATGCCCATGATAAACTTCAAAGTGCGGGATCAGGTGTTGAAAGACTTTTTGGTTTTAAAGGAGCCTCTGGAAGCGGGACTAAATGCACTAACATATACATACATGACATGGTTACGCTCGATAGTTTTGGCGAGTTTATGCATGTCATGTTCGGGCGCGGAAATATCCGTATAGCAAACTGTTACGCTAGCAATCATCAGCATGACGCTGTGATGTGGATAGAGGTCGATGGAGACGGAAACGAGATAACAAATTCTACATTTTACGGTATTACGGACAGTTGTGTAAGACTAGACAACTGCCAAAATGTACCAGTACATGACTGTGACATGTTCGCTTATGCAGGAGACCACAATAACGGAGCCGCTAAATATGGTCATAATGGTATGCAGATTGCCAATGAAGGGAATAAATCTATACTTACGAACGGGATACAGGTTTACAATTGTTACTTTGAGGGTCCAAGCCTGGACGGAATTTGGATTAATGACCAGTTAAAAACAGCAGGTTCAAGCAGTCAGAGTATTCATATCCATCATTGTAAATTTTCAAATCAGGTGGCATGGGCGGATTGGGCTTCATGGTCTTCAGGTATTGGCTTTGCAGTGTGGGGAAATGGCGTAAAAATAGAATATTGTACATTTGACGGCTGTTATGCAAATGGGATCATGGTTACGGGTGGTATAAGCTCGACACAGACCCATAAATTAGAAGTTAGCAACTGTAACATTACAAACACTCTAGGGCTCCGTTCAGGGTCGTCAAACGGTCCAGCAGTTCAAGGATGGGGAATTTATAATGCTGCACCTACTAAAGTATCAGTGGTTGCAACTAATATATATATGTCAGGGAATGCCTCCGGAAATTATAAAGGAGTTTCGCCGGTATCAGAATCAACCTCTCCAATAGAAAACGCGGAGCCTGGCGGAGGAAAGGACGAGGATGACGACGACGAATATACACCTCCGGATTCAAGTGGCGTTTATATTCCTCCAAGTGCCTCAATTGTAGATACTGATTTTCCCTATGTTGAAAGGGATATAGACGACTTGAATAGCTATATAAACAACGTGCCTTTTGAAATGGTAAGATTCGTGCCAACAGGAGTAAGAGGGACTAGCGAGGCCGAAAGTTCTTCCTTTGTTGGTACTAATTTGGGTGATCTGGGTCTTAAAGGAAGCGAAATAGAGATTACAGGCATCGCAGAGTCGATGGATGACCTGTATAAAATCAAGGCTGCATTATCACAAGATGGCCGTTCATTTCTAGAGCTTGGAGGGTCTAGAAAAGGATATTTCATCTCCGGTCTAATGTCTATACATGCTTCTTCTGAAGACATGAACGCCGGTGATATTCCTGGTGAAAATCTCGTATTTTCAGCCACGATTAAAACCGAGTTCCCTTATCAAGAGCGCATGATAAAAACAGTGAGGGATCACTATGTTAATGGGTCTTGTATAATTTCATCGGACGATATTCACAGCGGGAACATCGTAAAAAATAACAATTTATCAGGGTGGTCTACTCCTACAAATCTTGAATGGGAAGGTATCACCGGTCCATCCTCGGCAGATTTTACGAATGTGAGATATTCAAAAGAATTAGAGATGTGGATGGCAGTAGGCTCAAGCGTTTCATCAGATCCAAGATGTATGATATCAGGGAAGTCAATAATACCTGACAATAGCGGAAATAAACATCATGGGTTAGCATCCGGAGGATGGGAAAGAACAGAAACGGTAGGGGTTAACTTAGATGGGGCAACGGGTTATGTAGCTTTGCCTGATCCTGGGATCTCAAACAGTTCTAATTATTCAATTTATACTAAATTTAAGGTCGGTAAAATCGACGCGACTCAAATAGTTTTCGGCATCGGAAACGACAACAGTAACACGCCGCTTATTAACGTCGGTCTATCAGGATTAAATAGAATCGTATTTCAGCATAGGGATGATAGTGGAACTATAGTTTCGGTGACCTCCGGCCAATCTGCGTCTCTTGGTCAAGTTATTGAAGTAGTTGCAACAAGAAACGGTACAGTTTTCAGACTGTATATTAACGGAGTTTTTGAGATCGAGCTAACTGCAACTATAGGGACCACGTCAACAGTACGCGGTGCCATAGGATGTGTGCCAAGAGCAACATCAAGATACCCATTTACCGGAGAAGTATATGAAACAAGAATATTTTCAGATACTATTTCCTCGGGTGATGTGCCAAACGCAGCAACCCGAACACTTAACCGGATAATGTCATTTAATTCTCCAACAACGGCAGAGGTAGGTACGGAATGGATTGTTCCGCCCTGGTGGAGTGTGCTGTCAAATCATGCGAATAACTGGAAAGGTCTTGTATGGTGTCCGGATTGGGGGATATGGGTAATATGTGCGGTAACCTCGGCAGCCGGAGCTTATGACTTATTGGCATATTCTCCGGATGGGGCAGAATGGAAGGCTGTAACCACGCCATCTGACACTAATCAGTGGAGCAACCTGCTATTTATTCCTCCGAACGCTACAGTAAGCAATGGAAGACTTATGGCATTTGCGCAATCAGGGTCCGGAAATCGGATATTATATTCAGATAATAAGTTAGTAAGTTATTCTACCATTTTAGGACCGGCTGACGTTACAAGTAATAACTGGTTAAGTTCTGCATATTCAGAGACTCTAAACAGGGTCGTGGTTGTAGCCTTTGGGGGCTCAGCATCAAAACGTATAATGTACTCTAATGACTGCGGGTCTAACTTTGTATCTATAGCGTCACCTGCGCAACAATGGACCGGCGTAATATGGGCTAAACTTCAAAGTCAATTTATGGCCTGCTCACAAGATGGCACACAGCAAATAATAACTTCTCCGAATGGGATTAGCTGGACGCTCCAAACCACGCCATACGCTTCGTCTTCTACATCAAACGGAGCCAGTACAGTTGTGAGAACTCTGGAAGATCAGACACAAGAAGGTTGGAACTACACGACCACAGCTACAAGTTACACGGCAGCGGTCAATCCAATTATAACATTTGTTCTGCCTGCCTCCGGACTAACAAGTGGCGACCATTACAGACTTGATAATGTACATTGCCGGCTAAGAATAATCACCGCAGGGCCCACAGCATCACTTAAAATGACAGCTCAGACGGCCACTATCTCAGAAACGACTATAAAAGAATGGACGGAGACCTCAACCACTTACCAAAATAAAAGTTATAACTGTGTGTTCGAGGGAGCGGCTAACGAGGCAGTAACTGTTAAAATATACTTAAAAACATCGAACTCCGCAGTTAAAGCCGGAGCTGACAACATAGGGTATAATGCATCTGAAATGACATCCGGATCTTCAACAATTATATATTATCGTAATCAGTGGAGAGATATCTGTTATTCAGATGAGCTTAACCTCGCTGTGGTAGTATGTTATGATACCTCCATAACCAACAATGTAATGTATAGTAATAACGGACGTTCCTGGTATCTCGAGCCGTCGTTAGCCGCTAATCAGTGGTGGTCGATAGACTATTCCCCAGAAACACAGACATTTATTGCAGTTGGGCAGACTGGCAGTTTTAGGGTAATGCTATCCCGAGGGTATGGAGACTTGATAAACATTGCTCCTGATTATTGGGTCAAGGTTACTGATGGCCAAGAAGCAAGCGAAGAGCATACCGGAAACAATGTAAGATGTATGCTTATAAGAGGTGATGGCACAGAAGAAAAGCCTGGATATGTCTATCAAAAATTACCTTTTGATAGTATGTATGACGCAGGGGAACTTTATATATTACAGGCCTCGGCATATGTCGAGGGGTTAACGTCTGGCGCATTAGCTGTCGATATATACGCAGGCGGTACGATAGTAAAAGAGTTAATATTTAATGCAAATACTTCTGAAATTATTACAAAAGAAATCAGGTTTAAGTTTGATACAATCCCGCCGAAAATTTACATACGGGTTCATGGTGCAGGGACACCTAACAACGGAGCTTTATTTTATATTTCCAAAACCATAGTATCAAAGGTATCTGAATATGAAAACGACGACGTAGGAGCTCCAATATCTACACTCGGATATTTTGATGCAATGCCCAATATAAAGTTGAAGGGTGTAGGCACTGCCGTAATGTCCGGAGACTCTAGCCGTATTATTGAAGACACCGATCCAGAATATTATTCGACTAGTGCTATAACATATGGAACCGCTGTTAAAACCGTGACGTTGCCGCCGCTTACAGGGGGGTCTGTATACAAGCTTAATGGACTATCCTTTAAGTTCAAAATAAATAGTTCATTAGCTTACATCTATTGTAAAACAACGATACAAGCAGCGTCTTTATTTGGTGGTGTGGAAACCGATATATCAATGTACACCACTAACGAGATCTCGTTACAGTATCGGAAGTACACATTAAAATATAATTTGCAAAGTGCCACAAATGAAGAAGTTAAATTTAGGTTATATATTAGAAACTCAAAGACCGGATATGTAGGGACCGTTACAGCTTTCTGGTATCAGTTTGAAGAAGTTCTTAACGCTTCGCTTACAAAAGATGTACCTATTTATATATACAATACCTACGATCCACGGATAGTATTGCAGGTATGCGAGAGCCTGCCCCCAGGATATCAGGCGGAAATAAATAAAAATGGCACTGGTAGTTATAGATACCTCGAAGCATTCGCAGATGATAATTATACCTCTAATGCTCATGAAATAGTTGGAGGAGTTACCCGAGATGCTAGCGCACAGACAATATATATTCCATCTGGCGGGTCTATTACGTTTCCAATGGCATCTTATTATCCATGCTCAGGAGTTCCTTTCATCAAAATGTTGGTTGTTGCCGGAATACCTCAGATAGCTTTTGCAATTGACACCGGAAGCGGTCCAGGTACATTTTACGACGTGGATTCTAATACAACTACTGCGGTGGAAAACTCCGAGGTTGTAAGGGTTCTTGATGCAGCAGGGCATGAACCAATCCGAGGCAACCATAAGTATTACGTGAAAATATACAACCTGTCTGGGAAATCCTGTAAGTTCGGTCAAATGCTAATTTATGGGTCGATGGACACCATCGATGCTAGGAGACTAAAAATATACTCGACTATAAACCCTAATTCAATAGGTGTAGAGGTAGGGGGAGATGGTAAATGTAGTGCTGTATTGTCCGTGGAATACAGAGACACACAGATAATATCATAACGAGGGTAAATCATGATACGACTTTATCAATACGAGGCACGGATTCAGAAAGCAACCGGAGAAATTTATTATCCTCCGGTTATTTCGTTTTCAACGGCTGATAGTTTGCCATTTGAGAACTCGCCAGAAGCAAGTATAAAAGTTATAGCGAATGAAGAGCTTTCTGGTGTGCAGTCCATGACATCAATAGAATTTGATGACGTAATCAAACTCAGTGTATCGATCAGTTATCATCCTAAAGAACTTGTGGTAATGGTCCCGATTTTTGAGGGAAAAATTCAGAACATTTCAAAAGATTACGGCAACGGGGCAACTGTAACACTTCAATGCGTAGGGCATATTTATGAGGTTTTTGAAACCCTTGAATTAGTATCTCATAATTGGGCTACAACCGTAGACGCAAAAATGATCATATCAACCCTAATGGCGGAGGCTGATAAATTAAGCAGGGTTGAATATAATGCCGACGACGTAGAGGCAGGCCTAACCTTTACGGCGTTCAACGTTGAGGCTAAAAAATTATACCTATCAACTGTTATGCAGGACATCGAAGAAGCATCCGGTTATACTATGTACTTCGATACCCGCCAAGAATATGATAGATGGGGAGTGTTACAGCACATTTATCTAACCTTTAAGTCGCTGCCTACTGTTGAAACATGGAAGTACAAAATAAAAGAAGGAAGTAATAGGTTATTAGCTGCAACCGTGGACCTTGTTGGCGAGGATGTTAAAACTTATCGCTATGTAAATGGAGGGACTAATGAAAGCACAGGCTTACCGTACTCCGCCAGTGCCTCAGACACTGCCTCAGTTGCCCTATATGGGCCCAGGTACTCGCTTGATACCTACTCATGGATACTATCGACATCGTTGTGTCTGAAGGTAGCTGAAGGGCTATTAGAAGGGTCAAACGAACCTTATGTATCGATCTCTTGCACTCTGGAAGGGACACCAGACGCAAAGAAAGGGGACTTAGTAGAAGTCGAATTTCTGACTCTGGACCTTAAAGGGGTTACAGTATCCGGCACTTACGTTGTTGCAAAAGTTCAACATATGCTAGAAGAAGGCAGTGGATATAAAACAGTGATTGATTTAAATAGGGTTAAAATGACTCCAACGGAATATACTATCAAATACCTAACTAAAAAACTAAACAGAGTATACATTAACCAGTCATAACACAATTGGGATAAATAGTCTCCGCTGCAGGGGCCCAAATTGTCACAAAACGACTATAAAAAAAGATAGATAAAGGTTATAAATAACCTTTATACTTCCATTTTAGATATAAGAATGAAATGTACTTGAATGGATGGAAACACCAAAAGGCAATTTTCATCTTAGTAGACCACGAGGTATATTTAATCAGGTCATATTTTACCGGCATAACCTAACCTCGGTTTTTGGAACCCAGAGTTCTATGCCACATCCAATAAACCTGACTGAATACCGGTCTCGAGTAGCATACATTATGTAAAGCGGTCCATTCCGCGCGTCACTGTTCAAATTTTCACTAACCCATTTTTGAGCAATATTTAAAAAGTAATTTGCATAATAAGGCGAGTTTCTGGACACATGGTAATTAATAAACCTTTTAGCTTTCGACATATTATTCCTCCACATCATTAAACTGAATACCAAATAGAACCTTCTTTATTTCTCGCGGTCTTAGATCTTTAACTTGACAATTATCAAATCTAAGGCAACTATTTACGATTCCTTCGTATCTGTAGGGAGCCCTGAAGCTCCCACAATCAACCATGTAATCACCTGCTCAGAT
This sequence comes from Candidatus Methanomethylophilaceae archaeon, assembly GCA_041654195.1. GTDB lineage: Archaea > Thermoplasmatota > Thermoplasmata > Methanomassiliicoccales > Methanomethylophilaceae > JBAZDV01. The sequence continues at coordinate 13,599 of JBAZDV010000009.1, forward strand.
ATTCACAGTAAACGTTTTACCTGCTTTAGAAGATACTTTTTTAATCTTCTTATTTACATTGACCAGGCACGAGCCGGCAATTTTCATAGTGCGAATGATCCACGCGAGTTCCTTTTTGTCTACAACTGCTTTACCGATCAGATACCTTTTTGTCACTCCTTCATATCTGACCGTAAGATACTTCATTGTACCGTCATTACAGGCCGATTCATAAAAGGCCGCTCTACCATATAGATACAGCACTGGAAGTTCATTAACGGGCAGAACGTTTTGAATGCTTATAAGCTTAAATCGCTCTATGCCGTGTAATGGGTCATGCTGGAATGTTACGGAAGCTTGATTTAACGGGGAGTTTAGAGCTTCCAAGACCTCTGGCGTGTTTAGAGGCTTGCATTCCTTCAAGGTATCCGGCAGCTTTACGGTAGTAGATGTTGAAGCTTTTGAAAGAGTATCCCGTAACTCTAGATCACGAGATTTTTTATTAACATTGGATTCGGTTTCATCTTGCATTTTTGAATGGCTCTTTACAAGGCTCTCAGTCAGTGGGCCTAGTGGGGAGACGATGTTAAAGCTCGGCAATTCATAGGAGCTAAAGGCTTGCATCACGTTAACGTATTGTTCAATGTCACCAAATTTTAAAGGGCTTGGATTTAGTCTGTTTCCATTTGGGTATGCCATTTCAATCATTCCTCAATAAGTTATCATATGTTTCAATAACGTACATATTTTCACGTATTTTAGTAGAATTTTGGAACTTTAAAGAACGTTTTGAACAAATCCTTTAACATTATATGTTCAATTGTTCCGGCTCCGGATGCTTTGAACTTTGATACATACAAATCAATATCGATCATTGACATATCAAGGGTATTTATAAATGCAATAAATTTACTAATGTCATCGGTTTTATAAACTCCCTTATCTATGTATTGGGCAGTCCAGTCTCTTGTAACTGGCCGATAGTATAACCACGTTTTCGTATTTTGATTTGGTCCAAACATTGACAGTGAATATGTTGTCTTAACGTTCTCACTCGCTGTCGTGTTTGAATCGGCTTTCAATGTGGATTTACAGTATGCATATAGTCGTTTTGCGAATTCATCGGGGGTATGCCTATTCAACATACTCATTAACGACTCATTCATATTATCGGGGCTACTATGTTCCATTATGATATGATCGACTATACAACAATCAGACATCACATAGGTGTCCGAATATCCGATAACAAAA
>JBAZDV010000010.1:0-14403 GCA_041654195.1 Candidatus Methanomethylophilaceae archaeon
ATAATGGGTGGGATGAAAGAGAATATTATCCCTATTATCTTGATTTTGTTTCATCAGAGAGAAGAAAATTATCATATGCAGCCAGTATGGGTAATCCCATAATCCCCAAACATCATGAAAAACGCATCACATTACTATTCAATAATCTGGATTATGTATCCGTTAGAGGAAAATCAACCGCTTCCCTTTTGCGCAATCAATTGCATTGTGATGTTGTTGATGTTTTGGACCCTACGCTTCTTCTAACGGCTAATGAATGGGAAACTGCATTTCCCATTATCAGGGAGGGATCATCTGTCCCATATGTCTTGGTATATGTAATTTATCCCATATCTTTAGATGCTCCAGTATTTCAATATTCTAACATGATTTCAGAAAAATATGGATTAAAAATAAGATATCTAGGTTTTCATCCTAAAAATAAAAAGCCAAGTTATACCGAGACATCGGTAGATGAATATTTGCAGTTATTTAGGCATGCAGCTATTGTAATTACTAACTCCTTCCATGGCATGTTGTTCTCTATTATCTTCCGAAATTTTTTTTATGTCTTTCCTCCACGTGATTCGGAAACACGCATCACCGACATGCTCGCTTCCATAGATCTTTCATCGCGATATGTTCACACAGTCAAAGAAGCCGACTCACTTCCTACTGAAATTGATTACACGATTCCTGAACAGAAACTCAACGAATTACGTGAATTCTCCATGACCTGGCTGAATAATGCTATCAATTATGACAAAACATCTGAAGTGGCATCATGACAACCGTTCTTGAATCAACAGTAGCCGCAGGTTTTTGCTGCGGGTGTGGTGTTTGTGCAGGCATTTGCCCGTCACAAACTCTTGAAATGCAGTGGAATAAGTTTGGAGAATATAATCCGGTTAAAATTAAACCATGTCCAAATGAATGTGGTCTCTGTGTGAAGGTTTGTCCTTTTGCAAACGGAAATGATAACGAAGATGTGCTGGGGGCAAATCTCTTCCAAAACTTCTCTGGGGTTCAGCACCGCTCTGAAACCGGGTATTACCTCAGTTCCGGAGTGGGGGCAGTTGCAGATGAAGAGAGACGTATGTCTTCTTCATCCGGTGGTTTAGCCACATGGTTTTTAGAAGAGTTACTGAGAACAAAAGTTGTTGACGTTGTCATCTGCGTGGAGCACTCGGATGATGGAAAACGTCTTTTCCGTTTTCATGCAGCTACGACACCGGAAGATATCAGAGCATCCACAGGCTCTGTCTATTATCCCGTTGAACTCTCAGAAATGATTCGCTATATCCATACTCATCCCGGGAGATATGCAATTATTGGTCTTCCCTGTGTTCTTAAGGGGCTTCGTCTTGCTCAGGAACATTTTCCGTATCTGCGTGAACGAATTGTGATGTTGATCGGACTTGCTTGTTGTAATCAAAAAAGTTCTCACTTCACAGAATATGCCGCATATCGTTCAGGTCTCAAAGAGGAAATTGCAAGGTGTTCGTTCCGTTACAAGTCATATGCATTGCCGAGAAATTTCTATAAATTCCGATTCAAGGGGATGAATGGTACGGAAACTGAAAAAGACTGGGGTGGCGCTGATCAGTTGTGGAAGATGTATCTTGGTCGATGTTGTACCCTTCACTCGTGTGACTGTTGTGATGATATGCATGCCGAGTGTGCGGATGTTACATTTATGGATGCATGGCTGCGTGAATATTCAGCTGAACCGAGGGGGACTAGTTTGTGGCTTGCACGTTCATCACTTGCAGACCAGATTCTATCACAGGGTATTGCCGATAAAAAACTCGATGCTGAGCCTATAGCTATCGACAATGTGATTCTTGCCCAGGATTCCATTCGCTGGAAACGTGAAATGCTGAAGTTCCGTTTATTACTTATGAAAGAAAATGGAGAGAAATGCCCTAAAAAACGAGTCATACCTGGAAAAGGAAAATTAACAATCATAGAACGTGATATATGCAAAAATGCACTTCTTATACAACAAGAAAGCAGATATAAATATGCAGAGGGATTTGATGCATTCAGTCTGTGGTTTGACCAGAGATATATGGAGAGACCTTATTTAATAAGGATGTATTATGAATTACGCAGAATTTTCAATAAGATATGCGAATCATTATACTATAAATTCAGATAATATCCTAATATTGGAATAGTTACATATATAATTAAAAAAACAAATGGGATTAACATATGTCATATCCATACATTAGTGCTGTTATACCAGTTTATTAATGGTGAAGAGTCTGTCCAGCGGATTGACATATCAATTGGGCAGACCCTAATTTGCAAGATAACACAATCCAAGTGATATCAACCCTAAAACACATATTATAAATAATGTATAATTGATTTTCTGAAAAAATGCAAGAATGAGTGTACTTAGAGTAAGAATCACTAAGTCCAATATTATGGTATGAGAGCCATATTTTTCAATGACGGATAATTGATTTATCATTATCATATTATTAGGAGATTGTCCTTATCAATACTTATTGAACATGAATGTTATTAATAAATCATGGTTATGAATACAATATTAGATATGTATTATATAATGTAGAAATGCTCTTTTCGTACCATTTGGATTCAGCGTAGATCTGAAATGACCTCATCAAGATGGTGATAATTCAATGTCTTAGTAACAACATCTTGGATAATCTGCATCTCAGATGTTTTTGAGAGTGCATTAGTATCATCTCCGATATTCAGATATTTTTCAACTAAGTAATTGAATCTTCTCAACATATCGTATTTTTGATTGGAATGATCAAGAGCATTTCTTGTAATAATTGGTTTGATATGTTTCACAAATATTGAATTCATATCTCTCTCTATCTCAGCGTTGTTTACGGTCATTTGATTTAGTATGCAATCCTTACACGCTGAATACATTTTCTTGTATTCTATGGATTTTTTATCATAGTCTGTCATTTGAGGATATCTAAGGGTACTGCTCTCAGAATTATCTGATTCAACTTTTATTATTACCTTTGTGACATCACGAACACTGTGCTCATATGATGGCAAATAGCCTATATTCCCATAAAGATAACCAATAAATGCTATATATCTCTCACCGAAACGCAAATCAGATATATCTGAATTCAAAAATGAGATATATATCTCTTTATGCGTCACGGCATCATACAATGACAATAACAATCCAGCATTCCATCCCAAATGCAATGCCTCCACATATCTGGAAATTGGATTTGTTATGGAAAACGATAACCGCTTAGCGCATTCTCTCACAAATATATAATCGCTAGTTGTACCACACTTTAATGAAGAATATTCCCCGGTAATAATCTTATATTCAGAATGATTCAGTAAATATTGAATACATTTACATAGTGTTGTTGGAATCAAAAACTCCTTATCCGTGACAATCTGTGAATACTCCGTCTCCACATGCTGAACAGCATCTCCCCATTTCCTGTAGTTATCCCCCCCATACTTTTCTGTCTCTGGCTCATATTCCAGATACCGCACATTCGCCCCGAACATCTCTCGCACTTTCGCTACTGTCTCCCGATTCACCACCTTCTTCTCTTCAGGTGAGGAATCTGCTACAATGATTTCACCGAAAGGGAAGTGGGCATGATACCACAGGCACCGACTTAAATAATAGTTTCGATTGTAAGTAGGAATAATCAATGTAAGCTTCTTCAGCAGACTTAGGTCCTTATCTGCATAAACCTCATCCACAAAGTCGGGCTTACGCATCGCCGATCACCTCACGGAGCCGTCTAGCATCCCCAAAAAACGCCATCCCTTCATACACGGGATAGCCGTACACACCTGTCTTCAATCGAATCGAAGAGCCGTTTGCCGCCACTCTCTCTTCAACTAATTTCCGCACAGAGATCATCTCTCCAGAACAGCAGTTCACGATCCCATTCTCTTCGGACAGAGCGATCCTGCAGATATACTCGGCGACCTTTTCCACCGGTAGATAATCTCTCAGCTGCTCTCCGCCTGACATCGGAAATTCCGCATCCCCTCGTGCAATCGCCGCATCCAGTTGCGGAAGAAGCGACTTTTGACTCTGGCCTTCACCGTACAGGAAAAACAGTCTGATCCAGTTCCAGGAAATGTCTGATTCTGCCGCCAGAAATGCAAGATATCTGCGAAGTGCATCCTTCGCAGCTGAATACACTGTATTTGGATTTGTGGGGTGATCCTCGGCAATACATCCGTTCACCACTCCATATTCATAACATGTTCCGGTGACAACGATCTTCGTCTTCTTCGAAACTGCAAATGACCGCAGAAACCGCATCTCAACAGGCAGATTCTCCTCCATATGGAATCGCATCATATAATTTGGAAGCCCTTTCCATGCAAGATGAATGAGAAGATCCGGATGACCAAAGAACTCGTAATAATCTTTATCCTCTGCAAAGTAATCACAGGGAATAAACTCAACTTTGTCAAACCAGGGATACTGCTTTGCTTTTTCAATGGACGTGCCGGTGGCGACCACATCACCATATCCGTGATCGACAAGCCACTGAACTACATGGCGGCCGACAAATCCTGTGGAACCTGTTACTAGTATTTTCACGAGCATCACCTTTTAATTAATTTTTTTTCAAAGAGTGTTAGATGATTGGCATGTCAGACTCATAATATTCTTTCTTGGAAAGAATGATATCATTAATACATTTCATCTCTGGAGTTATTTTTGTCTCTGGATTTGAAGATTGTACGATAATATCCTCACCTAACAATGTTCGTATTTTTTCCTGTAATTTAAGTGGCAAAGCATCCCATGTTCTCTGTACTGTACGTTGTAATTTTTTATGTTTATTCAAAATACTCTGTTTATATTGATAACGTTTTGATAAGAATTGATTTATTACTTTATTGACGTTTTCTGAATGGTCAATTTCAGCCTGATTTACACACAACTTATCTGATAAATAAGAGTGAAGATGTGCATATAGACTCTCATATCTTTCTTCAGGATAATCTGGGATCAATGGATAACGTCTGCAAGAACTTTCAGCTAGATTGATCTTTGATATGACGCCTCCTGATTTAAATGAACATGTATCTCTAATATTTCCTGCGTTAGAGGAAAATTTTTGTGTTTTCCCAAAAATAAGAGGAGCTAGCTCAATAAGAGCTTCGCCGTATCTGATATCATAGAGATTATATTTCCCCATATCATCAAAGATTTTTTTATGATTGTCTGTTCTTTGAACGCTGAATTGTGTTCCAACTGGACGATTGGCGGTAAGAGAGGCATAAATTCGATCAAGCGGTTTATCGCTGGAATATGATTTATCACCTTGCCAGGGGTAAAATGCTATTTCATTATCTTCATTATGACGAATCTGATAATCCATGCCTTCAGCAATGCTGTAATCAGGATGTTCATCTAAAAATTTAATGCACTTGCTTATCGTTGTCGGAATCAGAAATTCTTTATCAGTACAACTCTGTGAATACTTCGTCACCACATGCTGCATAGCGTCCCCCCATTTCTGGTAGATTTCTCCCCCATATTTTTCTGCCGGATAATCATATTCCAGATACGTGATATGGGCTCCAAACATATCCCGAATCTTTTGCACAGTCTCGCGATTCACAACACGTTTATCTTCGACTGAAGAATCAGCAACTATTATTTCTGCGAATGGAAAGTGTCCATGATACCATAAACAACGGCTCAGATAAAAATTACGATTATGAGTGGGAATAATCAACGTCAGTTTTTTCAGCAGCGACAAATCTTCGTCCGCATATAATTCCTGTACACAGTCCAAAACGATTCACTCCCCATACATCGAAACACTAAAACCGACAAAACCATCATCCACAAGCGGATGTGCAGCATCCTTTGCAGAAATATCCGTGATCGGAAGCGGCCACTCGATCTTCAGCGTAGGATCGCTGAACCGAAGCCCTGCTTCACTCTCAGGCGAGTAAAACTCCGTCACCAGATACATGATCTCAGAATCATCTTCAAGAGACTGGAATCCATGGGCGAATCCTTCGGGGATCGCAAACATCTTCATGTTCTCTGCCGACAACTCCACAGAGTAGTGCTGTAAAAAGGTTGGAGACCCTGCACGAATGTCCACCACCACATCCAGGATCCTGCCCCTGATACACCGCACAAGTTTCATCTCCGCATGAGGTGGCTTCTGGAAATGCATCCCTCTGATGGAACCCTTTTTCACCGTTCTCGAAAAGTTCACATTTTTGATGTGACGTTTTCCCAGAATTTCAGCTAACTCCTCTTCACAGAACCAGCGGGCAAATGCCCCCCGATGATCGATGAATGCGTTCGTTTCTACGATGTATAATCCCTTCAGCAGTGTTTCAGTGATCGTTAATTTTCCCATCTTAATACTCCTGGTATTTCGTATAGGAGGTGATGTCAGACAGACTCAGTTCCCTGGCATCTGCACCTGCATAATAATTTTTGTACCATTCGGCTGTTGTTTTCATGGTCTGCGTGACATCCCACTGCTGTTTCCAGCCAAGAACGGTTTCTGCCTTTTCTGATGACAGGGTCAGAAAAGCAGCTTCATGCAGATGTTTTGTCTCTGTATCATATTGGGCTTTTCCTTTACCCCATACTTTGTAAAAAGTGTCGATGATCTCGGCGACCGTTACGGGAGGGCTGTTAACTTTCGGACCAAAGTTCCAGCCGTCAGCATAAAGGGCTGATCCGGTCTGCATCATCTTTGCCGCAAGAAGCAGATATCCGGAGAGCGGCTCTAACACATGCTGCCAAGGACGGACGGCATTTGGACTCCTGATTTCCAGAGGTCTGCCCGCGGTGACCGCACGAACTGCATCCGGAATGATCCTGTCCTCAGCCCAGTCGCCGCCTCCGACAACATTACCTGCACGGACCGATGCGAGGCTCACGCCGTGCTTTGCGATATCTGCAGGCGGGAAAAATGAGCGGCGATATGATGCGACGGCAAGCTCTGCACATCCTTTACTTGCACTGTAGGGATCATGACCTCCCATGGGGTCGGTCTCGACATACCCCTCAGCTTTGCCAACGTTCTCATAGCATTTGTCGCTCGTGATCATCACCACAGAACACGGGTTACCTAAACTTCGAACTGCATCCATCAGATAGATGCTTCCCATAACGTTTGTATCAAAGGTTTCTACCGGTTCTGCATAGGATCTTCTGACGAGCGGCTGCGCTGCCAGATGAAATATACAGTCAGGCTGTACGCTGTGGATATAGTCCTTTAGCGTGTTTCGATCTCTGATGTCACCTAATTTTTCCGATTTCAGCAGTTCAGAGATGCGTGAGGCGGTGTAATGGTTTGGTTCAGTGTTTGGCGGGAGAGAGAAGCCGTGGACTTTTGCGCCCAGCAGCACAAGCCAGAGGCACAGCCAGGAGCCTTTGAATCCGGTGTGACCGGTTACGATTACAGTTTTTCCTTTGAAAATCGAGAATAGGTTCATTGCTTCACACATCTTAATAAGCCTCGCCTGAAATAGGGTGGTTTCAGTTCATCATACAAGGAAAATAACATATAACCTGTTGATGGGGTTGTTATGTAATCATAAGAACGAAGGATTTTTCCAAGGTTTTCTTCAGCATCTGCATAGTGATATGTACATGTAACGATTTTTTTCAGTTTCCCAGAGTCAAGTAAACGTTTTGAACCATTTAGAACACGTTCTTCATATCCTTCGACATCCATTTTACAAAATGTGGGTGAATCTTTTCCTGCAAAATATTCATCAAGCGTAACTGTATTTTCGTCCGATTTATCTGATATAAATTTCTGAACAATGACAATCTTATTTTTCCACGGGGCAAATGTGGCTCTTAACGGTTCCATCCATTGTTCTTCCGGTTCAAATAAATATATCTTTTTTACTTGATCCACGATAGCTAAACTAAAATTTCCCTCTGCAACACCACAATCCACCACGATATCATCCTCAGAAATGTTGAAATCAGGAGTAAGGTATCTGTGAGGCGATGAGTTATGTTGTTCTCTTTTCTGCACAGCATAATATTTTTTTCGGATATACTCATCACTCATGCCTCTTGGATAATAGAGTTTTTTGTCATCTAATATTACATATGGTAGTTTCACCCCCTCATCAAAATAGGTTTCAATAGATAATGCTTCGTCAGTTTTTACCCAAGGATATGGAAAAGCAACCAATCCTGTTTGTGGGAGATATGACAGTATCTCCTGTATTTCCAAGTCTGGAGTATGTTGAGAGTAATATGTATAAATATCACGGATTTCTTTAATAAAATACCTTCGAAAAAATGGTTTAACTCTCTTTGGTAGTATTTTACCACCCATATTTCTGACGAATTGACGTATCATTCGGTCCATCCTTTCCAGGGTGCATTCCCCGAATCCCACATCTCCTGCAGTTGTTGTTTATCACGGAGTGTGTCCATGCATTTCCAGAATCCATTGTGTTTGTAGGTGTACAGCTCTCCATCTTTGGCGAGCTTTTCCAAGGGTGCACGTTCAAATATCGTGGCATCCCCCTCTTTGATGTAATCAAACACCTTTGGTTCGAGTACAAAGAAACCTGCATTGATCCATGCTCCGTCACCTGCCGGTTTTTCCATAAAGGATGTGATCTCTCCGTCTGGTTTGGAGACGAGCGCACCAAATCTACCTTCCGGCTGGACGGATGTCATAGTGGCGAGTTTGCCGTGAGAAGTGTGATACTCAACGAGCTCTTTGATATTTACATCCGAGACTCCGTCACCATAAGTGAGCATGAACGGTTCGTTTCCCACGTATTTTTTCGCGCGCAGCACGCGTCCTCCGGTCATGGTGTTCAAACCGGTGTCAATGAGGGTAACTTTCCAGGGTTCGCAGTGCTGTTCATGGATGGTCATCTGATTCTTTTCCAGATCGAAGGTGACGTCGCTTCTGTGCAGGAAGTAGTTTGCAAAATATTCTTTGATGATATATCCTTTGTATCCTAAGAGAATGATGAAGTCGTTGTATCCGTAGCGCGAGTATATGTTCATGATATGCCAGAGGATCGGGTGACCGCCGATCTCAATCATGGGTTTTGGGATGATATTTGTTTCTTCGGCAAGGCGTGTGCCCATGCCACCGGCTAGGATGAGGACTTTCATATCTATATATCTACAACGGTAAGCAATATTAGAATATCCATTTTGGGATTAGTAATTGTATTTTCGATGGGAGGCAGGATCGAATTACCTTTCTTTCGTATGGGTGTAAAATAATCTTTGGGAATACTAATATGTAAATAAGAGTGATAATTCCCCCAACAATGATTGCAACCCATAGTGATGTAATAGGGATAAAGAATATCAATATGCCTCCAATGAGTAATATTGCTGCCAAATATAGAATTGTTTTGTGCATTGCTAGCATGTAGGTATACCAACGTACATGAGTTATATGAGCATAGTATATAGGGCAGATAAGGCCGGCATGTATCCACACAGCAATTATGCTGGACAATGCAATGCCATAAACACCTAGGTTAAATATAGTGGATAATATTATAGCAAGAACGACATTTAAACACCCCGTAAATATTGCAGACAAAGTAGGCACACGTAATTTTAAGAAGGCATACCCAAATGAACCAATCGGGGAAATTGTAGTCCATATTATTACTGGGATTACTACAACCCATACTAATGGTGTTAAATATATGTATTCTTCTCCCATCCAGACTGATAAAATTTCCGGAGCAAATAAACAGATTAAGGCTATTGGAAGAGAGATCATCAACCCGGAACACTTAATCGCAGACTTACAGAAACTTACCAGTTCTGTAACATTATCTTGAGATACATATGAATAGACTTTTGGTGTAAACAAAGTTGTGATTAAACCGCCAACTCCTATTAGGCCCATATAGATGGTTAATACAACACTATAATCCGAAGCAATTACTTCTCCTAATACCCGATTGGCAACTAATAATGCAATTGTACTATTAAGAATACAACCAAATAGATTTATGAAACTCCAGAATGCAACCTTTATTATTTCTAAAAACAGTTTTCCAGAATAAAGAATTGGTTTGATTGCCAAATAGGGAGCATTTCTATGTGACAAATATATTGCTAGAATGAGGGAGATAAATGCTGCAGTAAAATAAGCGAGACCTACATAAATGAGTGATGGGGATATGAATGTAAACAATATTATAATGAGTAATAACTGCACTCCTGTGGTAGTGATGTTTACATAATTTCTCAAATCAAGCCTATTCAAAGCAAATAATGTTGCCATAAAATTGCTACTCCACGATCGTACTAACACAGACCCCATAACAAAAACAAATAAAATGAAGACATCGATCGCTGAAGAGGTGCCAATACTAAAAAAGGATGGAACAAACCACGATACAAGAACAGCAACAGGGATTAGGGCAAGTACTATTACCAATGTTCCAACTAAGACAGTGTTGTAAGTTATATTTGCTCGATTTTTATCTCCTTTTTGTAATGATATTGACAGATATCTGGATATAGGTATATTTATCGCATCAATACCTATTGTGACATATGATGTAATTGATGTGGCAAGAGGAATGAGGCCATAAGCTGCGTATCCAAGTGTGTCTATAAAATATGGTACAAGGGCCAAACCTACAATCAGGTTCATTACAAAATATGCAATATTGGAGAGAAGATTTGGCAAAAATCTCTGTTGGAACTTAATATCCAGCGGCGCACACTCTTCTTCCGTCATCTATTCCACAAACCTGCCCAAAAATTGCTTATTACTCATCGGTCTTCACGGCACATAAATACTGCCGGATGAACTCCGGGAAAAAGCTCGGTTCTCTTCAGCAAAGATGCCTGCAGCGAGACAAAAGACATCCCCATTTAGAAAAAGCTCGGCCTCTCATCCACTCGCAAGTTTCCTTCGAAAACTTGCTCGCCGACTCGGGCTTACAGCCCTCGCTTAATCGCAAGTCTATCGACTGCGTCTCCGACCCGCACCCCCAGAGATGGATTCTGCTACAGATGAACTACCTGGAAGCGTATGTCTGGGCCTCGAAAATAAGATATTTCCACCGCGGGTCGCTCCGCGCCGGAGTCGCGACCCCGCACCCCGGAATCAGAAAAGGGATTGGAAGAGATGAGATGTATTTAGAAAAGTATATTTCTTAGATTACACAAAAAGAGAACTAACTTAAAAGAAAAACCGGCACGCCGGTTTTTCTAATAGCATTTTTCCAGACGGCGTGCGATTCCTGCGTAGGCGATAAGCCGGAGCAGAGCACGACGACGCAAGAAAAATGCGATTCGCGAAGATTGGCGGAGATTCGCGGTTGGTTTTTCTCATGCGTCCACACACTATCACTTACTTTTCTCCTGATATTTACACCGATTGGCGGTTAACTTCCTCATCCATCCACTCTCATCCCAACTCCTCCCCCCATCAGAAACATGTGTTTACCCTTATCCACCCCCCTCACCTCTTTTCCCACAATCAATTTCTGCTGTACACCGCCACGCGCGTTTACCCGAAATCCCCGTGAACACCAAACACACCACCCAAACCATCAGACATCTTGCATCCACCACAAAACAAATAACCTTAAATACCAAAACTCCCGTTGCAACAATGCTTAACCCCCTTCCCACTCACTGAGCACCCCTTCTCAAACACACCAGGAGGCATTATCGCACCGCGCGGTCAGGGGTTTATAACATCTTAATACAAATCTCAACACTAAAATAGACAAATACCCCTAAAATTATCGTAATACGCAAAAAATAACCATTAAATATCTAAAAAACCAACTAAGTATTAACAACATCAGGTAAATGAAAAAAGGCAGGGGCTAGCCCGGAGCACGAGTCCTGCGGGACGGCAAGCTGCTAGGAGCATGGAGTCAGGTATCACACATACTAATCCCTCTGCCACGGGTGAACCCTGAAGCCTTTTTTCATTCCCTGAATGAACATACCGGCGCGGGAATCGTGCCGGTCAACGGAAAACACGAAGAGGGTACTCTGTCCCTCTCTCGACAAAAAAGGTGTGCCGCTGGGTTGAATCGGCATGCAGCGATGTTAACCGACCTGCCTTTGGCAGGTATTGTTCCAAAGAGAACACAACAAGGAGAAAGAATGATTCAAGAAGAATCTACTACCCGGATCTGTCTCAAAATGAAACAGGTCATCATGGAAACGCCCGTCGAATACAATGGACAGATCACCACACGGCTCCCGATGAAAAAGAAGCAGTGTTTCTACCTCCGTGCAAAAAAAGAGGGCATCAAACCCGCCGAACTCCAGCGCCGGATCATCAACCGGGAAATGAACAAATGGCATGAAGAGGAACTGGAGGAAGAGCGCCGGAAAAAGGAAAGAAAGTGAGGGCCGGGAAACCGGCTCTTCCACTTTAGGTTTGTGCTCCGGTGACCTGAAAGTGGAGGTATTGAAGGAAATGGCAGGGTGTGGACACATGAGAAAAAAAAATCAACCGCGTTCACAAATCAGAGATTTGCTCTCCGCTTCGCTTCGCTCGCATGTTCACAAAGTTTCACGTTGCTCTTCGCTTCGAGCTTTCAGCCCTCGCTTAAATCTCGAGAAGGGTACGGTTGGGTGTGGACGCATGAGAAAAACCAACCGCGAATCAGCGCGAATCTCGCCCTTCGGGCTCTCAGAATCGGATTTGCTTCTCCTCACTCTCGCTCGTTGGGTCTTTCGCAAGTCTATCGACTTGCTCAGCTAAGGTCGGCCGCTTTCAGCGTCCAACCCGCTCGACCCAACGGCTCGTCCCTTCATCGGGACCGTTCGGGCAAATCCTGTCGCCGCCCCAGCGGCTCCCTTTCATAAATTATATCATCTTTGGAAAAAGAATCAAAAATCATGACGTCTGATGATACTATACAGCCCGAAGAAATGGGTCATCTCTATTTTGCCGAAGTTCGAAAGATCGTTGGATGTGCTTTTCATGTGTATAACTCGCTTGGCAGTGGGTTTCTTGAAGCGATATATCGTGATGCTTTAATGATAGAATTCAGGGATAATAATATTCCGGCAGTTGCTGAGAAGCATCTGGATGTTTACTATAAGGGTGAAAAGCTTCCAAGTAGCTACAAAACCGACATCATCTGTTATGATATGATCATCCTTGAACTCAAAGCGATAACCAAACTTACTGATGCAGATTCCGCTCAGCTCCTCCATTATCTGAAAGCCACCGGTATCAAAGCGGGGATATTATTCAACTTCGGCAAGAAGGGAAAGCTTGAGTGGAAGAGATTTGTCTACACCGATGGAAAATACCTGAAAAATGAGAACATCCAAGATACCTCATAAAGGAGGCGCTGGGGCGCCGACAGGATTTGCCCGAACGTTCCCGATGAGGGATGAACCGGCGGGACGATTAGGACCGTCGTGTTCAAGTGAGGAGAAGCAAATCCGATTCTGAGAGCAAGCCAAAGGCTTGCGAGATTCGCGCCGATTCGCGGTTGGTATTTCTTTTGTATCCGCGCTCATCTCGTACACCAAATCGATTTTCGTCCAAAAAATGGATCCTGTTATCCATGAATATTCCGCTGCAGATGAACTACCTTGAATCGTATATGGGTCTCGGAAATAAGATATCTCCACCGCGTCGGGCTCCGCGCCGGAGTCGCCCTCCCGCACCCCGGAATCAGAAAAAGTAACTGGCTCACGAAGCGTACTATCCAATTCATTCCGATTCCTTTCCATTCAGGAAAAGAGAGTTGGGGAGCAAGGCGCAGCTTGCAAACGCGGTTAAATATCTCATGCATCCACACCCAACAATAAATTTCCCGAGCTTCACATTCTACACTCTTTCATACTTTCACCCCGGTCCCCCTTTTCGTGCATTTCGTTGATTTTCGCATATTTCGTGTGGGGGACAGGGGAAGGGACTACTTGTATCCCACCTCTCTCATATTTTTGATTTTCGTGTTTTTGTGATTATTTTCGTGGATTTCGTGTGATGAATACGCTCATCCACACTCATCTCGTACACCAACCCGACGTACATCCAAAAATCAGGATCCAATCCCCCTTGCATATTTTGTCTCGCTTTGTCCTGAAGCCCATGAATATCCCGCTGCAGATGAGCCGCCTTCACCCACTTTGTCCCACTCTATCCCGAACCCACACGAAAATCACCGCACCATCCTGTTTTCACCCAAAATGTCCCCATCACACTACCAAAAAACACACCATCATCTGCAAAAACGCCCAACAATAGTATGAGGAAAAACCTCAGGACGTGATACAAAAAAACACAACAAAAACACAAAGAATGTCTGCCCGATTCTGACTTTGAGCGAAAGAACAGGAACAGACACTCTTTTATTGGACCTTTGGGATAATCAAAATTCCCCAAAACCAAAACAACAGTAGCCCGCCGGGTGACGTCAGTGGTCAGTGGTCACCTG
>JBAZDV010000011.1:0-13869 GCA_041654195.1 Candidatus Methanomethylophilaceae archaeon
ATGATCGCATCGATCGGCACAGCATCTGCAGTAATGATGCTCGTTACTATGTCAGTATCTGGAAAGGGAAGATCTGGCACAATGCTAGTTATCAGAGATATCCTCAATGACAGCGTCATCGGTTTCATGAATCCGTCTTTCCTTTTATTGCTTTTCAGCGTTGCAATAGCAACCATTTTGGGCTACAATTTAACGATATTCTCGGGAAAGATGATGTCTTCATTGATCTCAAAGATTGACATCGTCACCGTTAACCGGTTCAGTATCATTCTGGTGGTCTCACTTGTAGCATTGATGACCGGTCCTTTTGGATTGATCATACTTGCAATATCTACAATAATGGGATTCCTTCCTATTTCCGCAGAAATAAGCAGGGTTCATCTTACGGGTTGTCTGATATTTCCAACTCTGCTTAACCTTCTATGATGCTTTCTTATGTGACTTGCAATGATTTTTTATAAAAACGTTAATTTTTTTTCATCTAAAATACTGACCCTTTGCAAATGATCATCAATATCGCGAATTATCTGACTTTTTATGTCTTGTTCAGAATAAAAATAAGATCTATGATAACGATGTCTGTACAAAAATATCAATCGACATGGAAACCAAATTTTTCTGCTACCTGTTCATATGTCGGCATAGACAGCCCGTACTTTCTACCTGTACGGATCACTTCGAATATGAGTCCATCGATCTCCGACTCTTTACCCTGCGCTATATCCCTCTGCATGGAAGTCACCGCAGAGGGCGCAAGATTATCCAGGATCTCCAGATTTGTCTGCACCATATCCGTCTCAAATTGAATTCCCGTCACCTCAGCCAGAGCTTCTATCTCCCTGACCAGCAAAATGAACATATCCCTGATCTCTCCCGACCTTTGCATTTGCATGGCTTCGACATTGTAGTAAAGACCACAAGCGGCCATCGCAGAAACATACGAGAACTTTTGTAGAGTATCCCTTTGAATATTATCTGACAGTATTCCGACAATACCGCTGTCGTTCAGATCCTGCTCTATCTGTTTCAGAACGGGCCGATATTCCGATCTGTCACGTACGCCGAATACGACCCTGAATATCTCGCCGTGGATCTGAATGATTCCTGGCTCTTTGATATTGGCAGAAATGTATATGCAACCATCCGTCACTAACAGGTCCGGCAGCATCTCCTGTAACCTTCTCCCTGTTCCGTAGACATTCAGGATCGGAATCACAACTGTATCTTTACCTGCGATCCGTTTGATGAAAGGAATCGTTTCCTCCAATGAGTAGCTTTTCACACAAACAAATATTACATCTGGCTCTTCTGTATAGTGTGCCGTGTCACATACCTTCACCAATGAGATAATACGATCTTTGGATGCAGTTTCTAATTTTAGCCCGACGCTTTGAATCTTTTTCAGATGTTCGCCTCTGGCTATAAGTGTGACATCCTTTCCGACTTCGGTCATATACGCTCCGATGCACCCGCCTGTACCTCCTGCCCCTATGACCAGATATCTCATTTCTGCCTGCTCTCCTTTACTGTTCAGATTGGACTGTTAACCTGTAAAGTAAACACTCATTCATATATAGACAACGATGAAAAATACTGATGATCTCGAAAAGTAATAAAGATATGATGACGCGACTGCAAACCAGTACTGATCTGTAAAAACCCTTGGATCAGTTAATATTTGATTATCTTTGATTCATGGAAACATAGAATCTCATATACAATTTGTCAATCTCAAAATTCCAAAGATGAAAAAAAAATTCCATCGACACGTTATCTGGAACCCCTAAGGTGATTCCGAATTGAAAAATCCGATAAACTTGAAATTTGTCGTATTGAGTGTGTTGCGCTGTATAATGTACCGAATCAAAAAGATCCGTTCCGAGCTTATATCCGTCCCCTCTTTGAAATTGATCCGCTCCTGGTTCTCCCTTCACGTGTGCTCATAGATCTGACATTTACCATTATTTAATGAATGATCATTGCCCATGGTAAATTGAAACGGAATGTTCTGGTCTGAACGATGACAATGGATTTTAGTTTCGTATGATCGCAGTTTCGTTTTTTACTCAGTAGTTTAAAGAATATGGTCACGATCTTATCGTACCCCTAACCTTGTTTTTCAGATGTCTGGCCATGTTTTTGTAACCTTCCTTTCAACCTGCGTTTTACATCAGAAGTATCTTTATTCATCGATTCGAAGAAATATTGTTCTTACATTCTGCGATCAAATTGTGATTTTGATTTAAAACTACGAAAATTGTAGAAACAGATGTCAAAGTAGCAAAAACATATTGTTCCGCATGTATTGGCCAAAGGAAGAGGTCCTACAAGTCAAACGCAAAAAAGAACTTTACATATCGATAACACGATCTCATAAGGACATTATTGAACTGGACGTCCAGTAATGAATGATGCTGCCTGATCGATCATACATCTATGAGCCAATCGATTACGCACATCACCGTTATCCCGTCATCCGTTACGTGTTTCACCACAGGGTCCAAGGTCAGAACGATCTTCGGGAAACTGTCCCTTATCGATCTCAGGATACTGATTTCCCTTTCCGCTGTGGATCCGTCGGTCATCGAAAGACACACCTGATAGTATTCCCTACCACCTACATTGGGGGAGGCGACGAAGTCCACCTCTTTGGCACCGTATTTACCAATCTGTATCGTGTTCCCACGCCTGATCAGCTCCAGGTAGACGATGTTCTCCAGTATCCTTCCGGAATCCTTTTGGGTGAATCCCACCGCCATATCCCTCAGGCCCGGATCCACGACATAGTACTTCGGCGAAGGATTCAACGCCGAAGAGAACATGTCGTATCTATCAGCACGATAGATGATGAACGCCTCCTTCATCAGATCGATGTACCTGTCGACCAGTTCCCGACTCGCCCCCATCCCCTCGACGATGTTGTTCAGGGACATGGGATTCCCTATGTTGTGCATCAGATACACCATCAGCCTGTCCAATTCTTCCATGTTGCGGACCTGTCCGCGGGAGGCGACATCCCATTTGACAACAGATGCGTAAAGATCACGCAATGTCGTCTTCACGGACTCATCGCCCATCGACGGATCCACAGCAGGGAATCCTCCGTACACCATGTATCTGCGGAAAGCCGTCGCATCGTCCATCCCCTCTCCGCGGAGCTCCTTCCATTCTACGAACGAAAGAGGAAGTGTGTCGATGCTGACGTACCTACCCGTAAGGTATGTCGTGAGTTCAGATGACAGCATGTGCGCATTGCTGCCCGTTATGTAGATGTCCGCGTCGGTACCAGACATGAGCGAGTTCACCACACGCTCCCATCCCTCTGCCCTCTGGACCTCGTCGAAGAACACGTATGTCCTGATGTCCCTGGGGACCTTCGGGAAAACGATGGCAGCGAGATCGTCGCCGGTCCTGACGTTAAAGAATTCGGGATCCTCGAGATTGAATCGGAATATCCTGTCCGCCGGGACTCCGTCCGCCTTGAGGACATCAATGAATTGTGTCATGAGTGTGGATTTCCCGCAACGGCGGACGCCAGTGATGACCTTGATGAAATCTGTATTGTCGCGGAAGGCCGAAAGTTTCACAAGATATCCGTTACGTAATACAAATTTCTTATTCATACAATAAGGATTGCAGAACACAGATATAATATTTATGTTATACACTAAATTATCAGTTTTTTATTCAAAAAAATCATACTATACATATATTTTTACAAACGGATGAGATCGACACTATTACCACAACCCCCAAGTTATCACAGTTCACGTGATGTGAGATCAGCAGGCCGAAAACGACCACATTGTCCTGAAAATACGTCTGATCCACGTCCTGGAAGTTATGACACATATGCTGTCAAGAGAAATAATGGATTTTTTAGAGAGGTGGATTTTCAAAGTGTCATATAGAATCAGTACTAATTGTAAAACATGAGTGGGCCGTCCCTTTGAATCTTCTTCAGATGTTCGCCTCTAGCTATAAGTGTGATATCCTTTCCGACTTCGATCATGTACGCTCCGATGCACCCGCCTGTACCGCCCGCTCCTATGGCCAGATTTCTCATTTTTTTCACACTCCTTTACAACCCAGATCGAATAGTCTCTGAACCTACAGAGTAAGGACTTTTTCGTATATAGACAGCAACCGAATACCCCCGTTATATCATAGTTACAATGACCACTTCGTAACATAGAAAAGATCGCGATAAAACTCATGCCATCTATCAGAATCTTCCAGTTTCTTGCTTGCGAAACGGATATGATAAGACTTATTGTGAACAAACGATACGACCATAAACGCCCCTCTTTTTAATATTCTGCGATGTTTATAAAAAAATTAAATGGTTTTATGGATACTGACCAATCCGTCCGGTAATGGGTCAGGCGTATTTTTCCATATACTGCGCATGGGTCATAGGCACCCATGCCGTGGTTATGAGATCGATCTCTCCATCACTAAGTCCTGCATACATGACGCCTGCATTGAGTTCCATCAATGTCACGTTGTAACCTACATATGTCTCCAGAACATACTTGAGTACATTGGATGACCCCATGGCACATGCCCAATTAACTAGCCCTATGGTTATGTTCCCACGATCTGGCATATATTCGACATTTCCCAACCATGAGCTCAACAGGTCCTGATGATCCTCCACCCATTCTCCGGCAGCCTCTGCTATGTCCTTGTCGCTGTCCTCGATGTACGAAAGAAGGGAATTGAACTCGGATATACTGTATTCATAGTTGCTCATTATCTCGGCAAGGACAGGTTCATCACTTATCAATCCCGGTCTGGCCCACGATTCTATCGATTCCGCTTCTCCGAATACAAGATCTGGATCACTCAAATAGACCATGTCATACATTCCGCCTACCCAGTGTGGGTCCCACAAAGTGACCACTATGTACTGGTTGGACTCGTATGCTGTGATTAACGCGGTCAGCATGGTCGCTTCAGAACTTGCCACCAATGTGTATGAATCAAGTCCGTAATCATCTATGGCATTTTCTGTCATTGTCATTATTCCGGCTCCAGCATCTATCCCTATGATCTGGTTCCCAAATTCATCTGCATATTGCTGAAGGTCCGATATGTCCGTTATGCCTAATTCTGTTACAACATATGCTGGTACGGCCAAACCCAGTTTCGCACCGTTCTCCAGCACCGTTCCCGTCTTTTCTATCTTACTGTTCTCTGTGTTACCAGTGAACATGAACACTCCCGCCGCCACTAATATTATTATTACGACGACCGCTCCTATTTTTATGTATTTACTGTTCATTTTCTCACCTCTTTATAGTCAATCTCTCACTTCGTATCCTTGAATGCCTGAGTCAATCTGTCCAAGACCATGGCGATCAGTACTACTGCGAGCCCGGCCTCAAATCCCAATGCAACGTCTACCCTGCTAAGGGCATACACTATGTCCTGACCCAAACCCCCTCCTCCAATCATGGCGGTTATTACAACCATCGAAAGTGACAACATGATACACTGATTTACCCCTGCCATTATTGACGGCATCGCCGCTGGTATCTGGACCTTTGTTAATTTCTGAAATTCGGTGGACCCGAATGCATCAGCGACATCATTCATCTCTGTGTGCACTTGTCTTATCCCCAAATTTGTCAGCCTGACGACCGGGGGCATGGAGAATATCACCGTAGCTACAACCCCAGGCACTATTCCGAGTCCAAAAAATATCACAGCCGGTATAAGATAGACAAATGCAGGCATGGTTTGCATGAAGTCCATCAGGGCCTTTATGACCGGATTTGCCCTCTCACTTCTAGCAGACCATATTCCCAAGGGCATCGCTAGTAGTATGGCTACCAAAGCCGATACAAGGACCATATTGAGGGTTATCATGGCACTGTTCCAATATCCCATCCAATAGATCAGATAGAAGGCAGCGCTTATCAAAATAGGCGCTACCAGACGTTTGGTCACCAAAATGGATATTATGAAGAGAATGATTATGAATATCGTGGGATCGATGTTATAAAGCACACGTCCCAACATATCCAACGGCCAATTCAATATGTTCTTGAAAAGATCAAGTAGCCATCCAAAATACCGCTCTATGAAATTGACCATGTCCTCTGCGAAGATACCGATCGGAGAAACCATCAGAGATCGCCTCCCTCGCCCAAGACTTCTGCGGCCACTGACGGACTTATAACGCCCAATAGCGTGTTATCGTCACTAACAACCGGTATTGGAAAATTGGTAGTGACCA
The DNA here is from genome assembly GCA_041654195.1 of Candidatus Methanomethylophilaceae archaeon. Classification (GTDB taxonomy): domain Archaea; phylum Thermoplasmatota; class Thermoplasmata; order Methanomassiliicoccales; family Methanomethylophilaceae; genus JBAZDV01. The sequence goes on from JBAZDV010000011.1 coordinate 6,245, forward strand.
TTATCTGGATGACGTCCTTCATCGGAGTGTCGGTCCTTACTGTCGGTACATCACAGACCACTACATCTTCCAATACACCGCCAGACCTCACAGCCTTCAGGACATCATCCGATTCCACCATGCCTGCCAAATGATTCTTCCTATCGACCACCAGCATGGTATTACGGTCCGATTCCTCCATTATTCTCAATGCCGTCCTCAGACCTTGCGATGTGTGCAGAATGTTCCTCGGTCTTCTCATAAACACTCCTGCTGTCAGGACTTTCGTACGGTCTACCTCTCTGACGAAGCGACTTACATAATCATCTGCAGGGTTTCTTAGAATGTCCTCTGCAGTTCCTATCTGAACGATCCGCCCATCCCTCATCAGGGCTATCCTATCCCCGAGTTTGAGGGCCTCGTTGAGGTCGTGTGTAACAAAAACTATGGTCTTCCTCAGTTCAGACTGTATCTTTTGCAATTCGTCCTGCATATCGTTCCTTATCATCGGATCCAAGGCACTGAACGCTTCGTCCATGAAAAGAATGTCCGGGTTGGTGGCTAATGCCCTTGCGAGACCGACCCTCTGTTTCATACCGCCACTCAAATCAGAGGGATAATTATCCTCATAGCCAGAGAGGCCAACCATTTCTATGTATCTCTTGGCCGTTTGAATGCGTTCTGCCTCAGGAACCCCTTGTATCTCCAGACCGTAGGCCACGTTGTTCTTGATATCCCGGTGGGGCAATAAACCGAAATTCTGGAATACCATGGACATCTTCTTTCGTCTTACCATACGAATAGTGTCTTCGTCCAAGGACATGATATCCAGGCCGTCTATGATCACTTGCCCGGATGTCGGCTGTATTAATCTATTCATACAGCGTTCGAGCGTTGACTTACCAGATCCAGACAGACCCATCAATACGAATAGCTCCCCCTCTTTAACATCGAAGGAGACATCATATATTCCAACATCATTGGATGTTGTTCTGTGTACCTCTTCCTTGCTCATGCCTTCTTTCAGTAGTCTAATGGCACTCTCGGGATGCTTTCCGAAGATCTTGGAAAGATTTTTTACCCTGATCGCTATGAAATCGCCGTTATCATCCATCGGAAGTTCCGTACCTGCAAAGACATCGTCGTGTGATCGACCATTATGATAGGATGTGCAAAAATTTGATAATATGGCCCTGAACGGCCTCTCCACTTTAGATTTCATTAAACCCGTTTTGGTTTTCATCATGTTGTTGAATTTGTCATCAACGGTTTTTATCGGTCTCTTTATATTCGTACTCAGGCCCATAGCTGCTACTCCATTTTCGATTTGACCGAGGGCTTTATCCTTTCATCATGGAAGCAGAAGAAAGCTACCGCTGAGTGCAGATATTCCAATGTCAGGAAATCTCGGGACTCATCAGGGATAACAGCAAGAATGCCGTCATTTCCTCCACTGAATGATTCAGGAGCGAAGCGAATGGAGCCTCCGTGACAAACCTCCTCGGACAAGCTCACCTGCGAAAGACCGAACAAACATTACTTCGAACGTCAAATCTCAGCGAAAGACCACATTAAACGGTCTTTCCCTTCGGTCAAGGCGCTTTATACTAGACGTCCATATTATTTAAAATATCGGTTTTGTAGGTTATCTACTCAAATAACTTACTTTTAACATGATTTGAATGGCATTTTAAACCGGTTCACATTCAAATACGATCCGACCTGCCAAGGCACCCTCCGTAAGATTCATTGGATCCCTGTTGTCGAGTAATCGCTGCAGTAACACATGAAAAGATCGAAGACACACAACATGAACGGATACCGAGGCCGTAGAATCCATATCCTGTATTACGTGCCCTTGATCAAAACCCCGCGAATAGGATCGTAGTGCGTGGAATTCCTGGAAAGCACTCCGAAAGAGAAATGCCCTTTGAGAATTAGAAACAGAAGAGACCGTATATGACCTGCCATACTTCGATCGTTGACTGGCGAGAATAATGCCAACTCTGGTCTGTCATCAAACCTGGGTCATGTACGTTCGAATCGAAATCTGATCGAACCGGTGAATCTGTCCCAGGAAAGAAACATCGTTGTGTCTCTCTCCAAGTATATGTGTCCCTTTTTTGCCCTGATACTTCCTCTAATGTCCAACGTATGTTCTCCACGTAACAGATCGATGTAAGCAACATCTGATTGGTTCTTCAGTCTTTTTTCGACCGAATCATCGACAACAACCCTGAATCCGAGCTTTACGAGATAGAATTGCGGGTCCTGACGTATAGTCAATGTGTACGTATCGGGTCCAGATGGTTTTTCAAATGTCTCGGAACTTGAAAATACCGATTCGTTATCAAATGTTGATGTGTCCTTCCTTATTCTTATCACAAGTGAAATCGAACAAAGAAACATTATTAGGCCCAACATCAGACACGATACAACCGCTGAAACCCATAGCCAACCGTTCAGTGCTGAGTGACCGTTCCATACCATCGCGACATACGCCGCAAAGAAAAAGATCCCGAGTGCGATTCCTAATATCACATAGGTATACTCTCTTTTGGGATAGTTTGCCATATTTCTCACAGTAGGGGCATTTTATAAATATTCTACCTCCCAACAAAAAATCGCATTACTCGGAGAAAATGAAGATACTTGGTGTTATCGTGACCCTGTACAAACAGGAATAGTGAAAATTGCACGCGCCGTATAGGTTAGTGACATGATGGAATAGAGCGAACGGAAAAATCTGTGTCCTTCGTTTGAAGTTTCATTATTCTGACCATTAGGGCATCGCCGCCTATCAAATACAAATCTATTTTCTCACGGACATGCCTGTTTGATTCGATTATCAGTGCAACGATGTCTTCAACATTCCTTATCAATTATCGTCACCCCGTACATCTCCGCACGCCCTTGCATCTCTTCGACGGACACCCATCCTTTGACCTCTTTTCCAGATATTATCGCATCCATTTCATTCTTGATGGGATGACGGATATTCTGCAAATATTCCTTGTTCTTCACATAGAAAATCATGGACATCATCTTTAGTTTCCAATCTTTGTCTTTGAAAATTACCCAAAGGGAATGAAGAAACACCTCGTCAACAGCGATATCTGCGTTCTCTGTAGTATAATAATTAGTTCCCAGACACACTTTGATACCGAACTTTTCAAAAACAGAAAATGCGGTCCTCGTGAACGGAAGATCCGAAGCAGACGAGAACACGGCTGATCTTTCGTCGCTATGGTACAGCTCACATCCGTTCGGTACCCTAAAATCGATATTATTTTCATATTTCTCTGTTTCCGAACATAACTCGGATAATTCGTTCCACACCTTGTTGTTCAAAGAATACTTCATGCCATCGCGTATGACCATACTCCGCCCGAACATCTGCTTGATCTTCCTCGACACGGTACTCACGTTCAATCTTGTAGCGTACGCTATCTCTTTCATCGTGACCGGTTCTTTCATAACCATCATGATCTCCATCCCTCTGTCGGACAGAGGGATGTATGCATCTTCAGAATCCCTGAGAATGTTCAGCAGAAGAACAATATGCGTTCTATTTTCATTGACGATCTTCCCGTTTTTCAAAATGATAACATTCTTTTTACGAAGTGATTCGATTATCCTGTAAATCTGAGTGACACTGACCTTCAATTTTACGGAAAGACCCTCTACCCCGTCCGTTCCCCTGGAGTACTCTGACAGTAGATGTAATTCAGAACGGGAATAGTTTATATGCATAATATGTAAATTATTTATATAGTATTTACATTTTATGCAAATATACTTTAAAATGAAACGGTCGTCCACATATATCATGATAGACTCGCTCGAAGATTGCCTTCCGCACTCGAAATTAATAGCAGTGAAAGGGAAAAGAATCAATAGATAGATTCGGAAAAAATCAATAGAATCTAAAAAACGATCTGCTGAAATCAAGAAACAAACGTATGGATATGAGATATAGTGGGCCCGTCCGGATTTGAACCGGAGTTACTTGCACCCCAAGCAAGAAGGATACCAAGCTACCCCACGGGCCCGTGTTAATAAGTTTGAAAATAAAGGGTTTAACCTAGAGGAGAAATATCCTCTATCAGGTTTGCATGGGAGATGATCATCCTACGGCAGCAGTATCTCTCGAGACCAAGATCGTCGAGCACTTTCTGCGGATCTTCGCCCATTCCGACACGTGTAACGTACTTGGAGTAGGCAGAGCCTACGACCTTTCCGCATGTGAAACATCTGACTGGTATGATCATCAAATCACCTTAACGGTATGACTTCTGCTTCTTCGCACGGGCACCATGACCGAGCGGGTTCTTCGGAAGCTTCCTACGATCGTCATTGATGATGAGCGTCCTGTCGTATGCTCTGAACATAGCTTCAAGTTCCTCATCTTTGAAATAATCGCACATTCCTCTTGCAATCGCTGTCCTGACCGCATCTGCCTGACCCATCACTCCGCCGCCTTGGACGATGACTGCGATGTCAATCTTCGCTGCCTTGTCAGAAGCGAGTCCAATCGGCTCTTCGATCTTGAGTCTTGCAAGCTCGGGGGAGTAGATACTGAGGGGGATCTTATTGATCGTGACCTTTCCGGTTCCCTCTTTAACGACTGCCCTTGCGACTGCGGTCTTTCTTTTTCCACTTGTATTAACGCACTCCATGGGAATCACCTAACATTTGAGCCCAGGAATTTCGAAACGGCTCCCAGGGTCGTATACTTGCCGCCGATCTTCTTCATGGCGTACTCTGTCTTCTCTTTCTCGGACTCAGTGAACTGCTGAGGTGTTCCGACGAAGACGTGAAGTCTTCTGTAAGCCTCTCTGCCTGAGGTGTTGTACCAAGGGATCATTCCCCTGACGGACCTCTTGAACAGAAGGTCAGCTCTGCGGGGGTAGAATGGACCTTTCCTCTTCTTACACTCACCGCGGATATATCTGTCGTAATAATCTTTGAAAACAGCAGATTTCTCACCCGTAACAATGATACTCTCGGAGTTCACGACGACGATCTCCTCGCCTTCCATGATCCTCTTCGCAATAAGACTTGCAAGTCTTCCAAGAACTGCATCTCTTCCGTCTATTATTGTAACCATCAAAATCACCCCATGATCCTAACGTTAGAACCTTTTGGGTTCTGGTCCATGAGATCTGAGATCGTCATGGTCTTTCCGCCCGATGCTACAATAGCTGCCTGCGCTGCCTCTGAGAAGCTGAACGCGGCGACGGTCAATTTCTTGCTAATGCTGCCTGCTGCAAGGACCTTACCTGGAACGATAATGACGTCCCCGTCCTTCGCATATCTCTCGAGTTTGCTAAGATTTGCCTCTCCCCAATTTCTCTTGGGTTTCTCAAGTCTCTTAGCAATGTCTCGCCAGATCGCAGCTCCAGTTTCTCTCTCTTTTGCTTTGAGATTAAGTATCAAAGCAATGAGGTATGGATCTGTTTTGAAGTTTTTCTTCATAATACTGACTCTCCCGACATTGGGTAGTGCTCCAATGGAGAGGTTATTAATAAAGCTATTCCCGCCCCCTTTCCTCCTATATAGATGAATAAGCAAACACAAGAACCACTATATCCTTTTCTGATGAATTAAGATTGGTTAAATAATAAGAGTGAGTTAGCACTCGTACTTCACGGTGATTAAATGATCAGATTCGGACCCGCCGGTATTCCATTGTCTTGTAAAGGACGCACGCTGAAAGATGGTGTTGAAGATGTTCACAACCTCAGCTTAACAGCTCTAGAAATCCAGATGGTCAGAGCAGGTACCCAGGACACCTACCCTAACGAGGAGGATGTCGGACTTACCATCAAGGATCTGACGGACCGTCTTGTTGTGGAGATCGTCAGAGACGATGAATCCATCACAGACCCAGATATGCCTATCGAAGAGGACGATGTCCTCGTTCAGATGATATACGGCATCACCAATTCCTTCGGCGAACTGTATCCTATCGGAAACATGGCGAAGAGATTGGATGTTGCTGTCTCACTGCACACACCCAACTATATGGACCTCGGTTCTAACAATGAACTGACCAATACTTGCGTGAACAGTATCAGGCATGCCGGCGTTATCGTGAACGCATTGGGCGGAGAGGTCGTTGTCACCAATTTAGGATTGTACAACGGACTTCATGATGAAGAGACCGTCAACGCTAACATTTACGAAAATGTCTCGATGTTGATGGATTGGTGGAAGGAAGCAGGATTGAAACCTAAACTCGGAGTAGAGATCACCGGTCAGCAAGACGTGTTCGGCTCTTTGGACCAGATACTTGACATCTGCAAGGAGATCAAGGGACTTACCCCTGTACTCAACTTCCCGCACTATCACGCACGCACATCCGGTTCCCTGCTTGAACCAGACGATTTCAAATATGTCATCGAACAGGTGCAACCATACTGCAAGAAGGGAGGCATCCATGCATTATTCGCCGGTGTCGAGCATTCAGACGGTAACGAGCACAGATTGACCCCCATCAAGAAAGGGGACCTCAAATTTGATACATTGGCAGAATGCCTTGTCGATCTGAAACCGGAAATGACGATCATCTCGTCATCACCGCTCTTGGAACACGATGCGATGTACATGAGGATCATCCACGAAAGGTATCTCAGCAAAAAGGTCGCAAAGGCGATCAGAGTCAAAAAGAAGAACGCAGAGGATGCTGCGCTTGCCGCCGAAGCTGGGACTGGAGCCGAGGAATGAAGATGAGGACTCGGTCCTTGGATTATATCTTGGAGAATGTACGAAAGTCCGTATGTTCCATAGACAGTGAGGTCCAGGACAAGCTCATCGACCTCATTCTCAATAAAAAGACCATATTTGTCTACGGTTCCGGAAGATCCGGACTTATCGGTCAATTATTCGCGGTACGTCTTGTCCAAGTAGGGTTGGATGTACATTTTGTCGGTGACATGACAACCCCGATCATAAAGGATGATGATCTGACGATCCTCATTTCCAATACCGGAGAAACGATGTCTGCCGTTCAAACAGCAAATATCGCAAGACGCATCGGTTCATACGTGATATGCATCACATCGACGCCTACAAGCAAACTTGCGCATGCTTCCAACACGGTCATTCTGATCAATGTGGAAAATAACGAGACCACAAGTCAACTTGCCCCGTTAGGGACCATTTTTGAGGACACGGTCGGAATATTCTTTGATAGTCTCATACCATGTATAATGAAAAAGCTTAATGTGACCGAGAACGACATGCGCAAGAAGCATGCGATCTGGGTCTAACTTTCCATTACTATCATATCGACAGACTGGGGATCGTTCAAGGTGCTATCGAACACTTTCAATTCTTCCCTTATTGGATCTATGACCAACGCAAAACCGCATTCTCCGCCGAACAAACCGTTCTGTGTTTTTACATCTGTCTCGGACATGAAACACCCATAATCCAGATGAGAATGGTACCAACCGACCACGAGTCTGTTCTTTTCCGTTTCTGCGTCCAGAAGATCGAATAATGTCTCAAGCTTGTATTCATCAAATCTCACATTCACATCATTGGCTGTCAGCGGCGATGTGATGACATTGTCAACAATGGCATATTCGCCGTTATCATCTCTGAAAAATCTGCCTATCAGGAGCCCCATCACCTCTTTG
>JBAZDV010000012.1:0-13869 GCA_041654195.1 Candidatus Methanomethylophilaceae archaeon
CCACGTAAGCAGTGACATTCTTGCAAACTTGTGAATATCTGCTGATAATCCATCTGTCGGATGCTCTCAGATCCTTGCATTCTTCGGGTTTGGAATCAAAGAAACGACCTACGAACTGTCCGAGATTGAAGATCTTGTTGCAGAGTTTCTTTCCACGGATCACATCTTTCTCTCTGAAAGAATGGTCTATTCCCAATGAGCAGGTGCTTGCGTAGTATCTGAGCGCATCTGCACCGTATTCGGTGAGGATAGGTATAGGATCAATAACATTTCCTATGGATGAATGCATAGGCGTTCCGTCAGGGGCCATAATGAATCCATGGATCATGATGTCTTTCCATGGGATTGTGTTTTCGATCTGCTCGCTTCTGAGAATCGAATAGAACGCCCAGGTCCTGATGATATCATGTGACTGAGGTCTCATGGACATGGGGAACATTTTTTTGTGAAGTTCTTCATTTCTTCCCCAATATGTGTTATAAAGTGCTGAACCAGAGGAGTCCATCCATGTGTCGAATACATCAGTGCATCCTTCAAATTCATTATTTCCGCATTCTGGACATTTGTCCATTGGTGGTTTATCTTCTGTAGGATCGCAGTAGCACATGTTCTCTGTTGCACAAATTGCATGACCACATTTTTTGCATTCCCATACAGGAATAGGTGTGGCAAAGATACGCTGTCTGCTGAGGACCCAATCCCATTCAAGAGAATTGATCCAATCCTGTAGTCTGATCTTCATAAATTCAGGATACCATTTGATCTCATCAGCTCTTTTCAAGACCTCTTTCTTGAAATCGAGTGTTTTCAGGAACCATTGAGGAACCTGAAGGAATTCTACGGGGGTGTGACATCTCCAGCAAACAGAGACGCTTTGAGGGTTATCCTCCTGTTTTACGAGGATCCCTTGATTTTTGAGATCCTCAATGGCGGATTCACGTGCCTCTTTGACAGGCATTCCTGCGTATTTACCAGAAAGTTCGGTCATTTTGCCGAGCTCATCGATCCCTTTCTCCATCTCAAGGTGGTATTTCATTACCCACTCAAGGTCGTCTTTATCTCCGATTGTACAGATCATGACGTTTCCGGTACCATACTTAGGGTCGACCTTCGGATCAGAAATGACCTTGACCCTTCTGCCATATAGCGGTGTGATCAGGTTCTTACCGATAAGGTGTTGTTTTTCTTTGTCATCTGGATGAACTGCAACGACCTTACATGTGCAAAGGAGTTCGGGTCTTGTTGTCGCTACAAGGACATAATCGTCTTCTCCTTCAATCTGGAATTTGATGTAATTGAGTTTGTTAACGTTGTCTTGATGTTCGACTTCCGCATCAGCCAATGCGGTCATACATCTGGGACACCAGTTTACAGGGAAATTTGCTTTGTATACGAGTCCCTTATTGAATAACTTCACAAAAGAAAGTTGAGTAATGCGTCTGTAATATGGTGCATCTGTTTGATAATAGATGCTCGGGTCCATGCTTTCTCCGAGGATTTCGAAGTGATGGGTCATCTCTTCGATGAATCCGTTTGCGTATTCAGAACAGAGTTTTCTGTATTCTGTCCTCGGAAGATCGAGTTTGGTGATATGATGCTTCTTTTCTACCCTAACTTCGATGGGTGTGCCGTTAACGTCGAAGCAAAGAGGGAAGAAAACGTTGTATCCTTTCATTCGTCTGTAACGTGCAGCAAAGTCAATTAGTGAATAACCGGTCGCATGTCCTAAATGGAGGGAACCGGACGTGTATCTGGGCGGATTATCGATACTGTAAACAGGCTTATCGGATTCGGGATCAAAGCGGTATATTTCCTCTTTTTTCCACATTTCCTGCCAGCGTTTTTCGATAGAAGCTGACTCGTATTGCGACATGGTTAGGTTAGGTAGAATAAAAGGGGATTAAAAAAGGTTTTTAATAAAGGTGTTGAGTATCACAGCATGTCTAGTGCTTTCTTTTGCGGAAAGTATCCTTTGTGTCCTTCATCTCAATGATGGAAGTTGAAATTTTCTTCATAAGGTTGTCTGCGGTCTTCACAAGATCCCAACCCACTTCCTTTGCACTTACTGCAGTACCATTTACTATCAATCTGGCACTTATGCTGTATTTGTTCTTTTCACCTTTTTCTTTGTACTTTGATACATGCATCGTGAAAGACTGTGGTTTAACAATCTTTCCGATCTTATCTATCTCTCTCTTGATGCTGTCATATATCGCACTGGTATAGGCCTTATCCATATCGTCCAGTCCACTGATCTGTACAAAGAGGAAGTCCCTTTCTCTGCATGCAGATATCAATTCAATGATGTCATACTGTGTGATGATTCCGACCAATTCATCATTTTCGACCACAGGGAGCGTTGAGATCTTATGTTCAAGCATTATGTCGATTACTTTTCCGAGATCATCGTCCCAATTCACAGTATATACCACTGATGTACAGATCGACTCAACGGTAAGTTGGGTCTTGTTGCTGTCTAGGTCACTTACCATTTTTGTGTCGTCTTTCCAATTGTTTTCGATGATCTCATTCATACCGATTACACCAATGACCCTGTGTGCATCGTTTATCACTGGCACTGTTCTGATGTCCAACCCGATCATTATGTCCAGTGCATCATTGAGCATATTACGGCTGAGAACTCCATCGACGGGATTGGTCATTATTTCCCAGACCTTGATCTCCTTGAATGCTTTGATTCCGATTGCCAGACTGATCATTGCCCTTCTTGAAACAACACCGATCACTTTCTTTTTGTTGGCATTGACCACGATCAGCTGCCTACTGTTGTTCATGACCATTATCTCTGCGGCCTCTGTAATATCTTCATCTATCATGATCACAGGCGGCGTAGTGATATGGTTTCTTATCTTTGAGTCCAAAGAAACGTTTTTCTTTTTCAGGACTGCCCCATAACTTATTGTTCCAATGTATTCTCCATCTTCGATAACAGGAATATCTTGATATCCTGTTTTTTTCATAAGGTGAAGAGCGTTTGATAGACGCTCATCCGGTTCCACCGTTGGATAATCGGTGCTCATAATCTCTTCGATCTTCATACCGTCAATTTGAGAACGGAGTATGGAGATCTTTTTTAGATCCTGTAGGTCCTTAACTCCCACTTTTTACACCTCAGCGTTACTATCAACATAGATTGCTTATAATGATTTTCTATAATCGAAAATATCATACCCAGTACCAAAATACTGAATGCGAGATTCGTAGAAAAAAGGATATCGGGGACAAATTGTCCCCGATCGGTCGGAAATCATTATATATCGAGGTGGTCAGACCGAATCAAAGACCCTACCGGCGATAAGTTCGCCGATGAGCTTCTTTGCAGTCTCGATCTTTATGCGCTTTTGCGAGGTTGAATCGCGATCCCTTATTGTGACCGTCCCTTTGTTGGGGCCATCTTCTATTGATTCGTAATCAACAGTGATGCACCACGGAGTACCGACCTCATCCATACGAGCATACCTCTTACCAATGGTTCCAGACCCGTCGTAATAGGCCTCAATACCTGAAGAATGGATATCTTCGTACAGTTCGCGTGCGACATTGTCAAGACCATCTTTCTCCATAAGGGGGAATACACCGATCTTTATCGGTGCCACTTCTGGCTTGAGATGCAGGGTCGTATATTGTTCTTTTTCGTCGTAGTCGTACGCGTGTTCAAGTATCGAATAGAATATTCTGTCCAATCCATGGGAAGGTTCGATGACGTGTGGTATTATGCGCTCGCCTGCTACTTTCTCCTTTACACGTGTGACTTCAAAGAAATCATCCGTAAGGACAATTTTTTCTCCGTTCACAATGATCGTAAGCTTCCCATCTTTTATGTCCGCAAGGGTCATGGACTCCATAGCGGTGGCGATGTCCTTTGCCTGGCCTTTGAAAGCTGGCCCCAGAGCCCTATGCTTTGCTTTGATCTTATCAATCTCTACTTCCCTAGGTTCATCGAATTTCTTGAAGTGTGTGAGGTCTTGTCCGGAGAATTCTGCATGCCTTGAAAGGTCCCAGCATCCTCTGTCTGCGATACCAGTGACTTCAGTCCATCCATATGACAGGAGAACCTCTGCATCCCAGCAGTCAGCAGCATAATGCGCCATCTCGTCTTTCAGGTGTTGTCTGAACCTGAGTTTTGTGGGGTTAACACCAAGTTTTGTAAGGAGCTGTTTTGTGGTGTATACAAAATAAGCGAGTACTTTGTTGGCTATTATGCCCTTTTCTACGGCTTCGCCGACGGTAACAGTGATCTCTTTGCCTGTGTTTGGAAGAAGGGTGATATTCTCATCTTTAATATTGGGAAATCTGACCCAATCTTTATCCTCGGGGTCAACAAAGAGTTCAACCTCCATCATGTTGAACTCTCTCATTCTGATCATTCCCTGACGGGGGGCGATCTCGTTACGGTATCCTCTTCCTGTCTGAATGACACCAAGGGGGAGTTTTTCCCTATTGTATCTGTACAGATTGGGATAGTTTATGAATATGCCCTGAGCGGTCTCGGGTCTGAGGTAACCGACGCGGTTAGAACCCGGACCGATGTTGGTCTTAAACATAAGATTGAATTCTTCGACACCACCGAGATCACCGCTGCATTCTGGACATTTTATGTTGTATTTTATGAACGCATCTTCCAGTTCTTTCGGTGACAGTACGTCAGGATTTTCAAAGAATTCCTTTACTAAGTGATCCGCTCTAAATGGTGACTGGCATTTCTGGCAATATGTGATGAGATCTGAAAATTCATCAACATGACCAGATGCCTTGAAAACTTCCTTAGGATTGACAGTTTCGGAATCGATCTCGACAAAACCCTCTCTTCCTTTGTATATGGACCTCCAGACTTCGACGATGTTATTTTTTAAAACGCATCCTAAAGGACCATAGTCGAACATTCCGGCCACGCCTCCGTATAATTCAAAAGAGGGCCAGATGAAGCCTCTGCGTTTGCAAAGTGCCAATAAGTCTGCTGAATCAGCTTTCATTTATATTACCTACGAGGGCGCAAAGAACGTCGACATCATATATCATACCAACCAGTTCGTCTTTGTTTCCATGAACTGGAATCTGACCGAAGTCGTTATGTTTCATGATCCTTGCAACCTCTGAAAGTGAAGTCTTTTTGTAGACAGTGACGGGGTTCTTTATCATGAAATTTGATACGATAAGTTCTTCAGGGATATTCTTTTCCGTAGCAACATAGAACAGTGGCAGAACATTTCTGAATCCAGCAAGAGATTCACATGCATCCTCTATGCCCATTGCTTTCATTGCCTGAACATCCTTGGTCTGATCTATGAAAAGGTCACGGTCAGTAAGTATGCCAACAAGTTTTCCCTTTGCATTAAGGACGGGCAATGCAGAAACACCGCTGACTCTCATGGCAGCGATAGTGTACGACAAAGGCTCACCCTCATACGAAGTGACACATCTGACTCGAATCACATCTTCTGCGGTCATGGTGGTCTTCATGTTCTTGACCTCATCTAGAAGATCCGTAGGCGTAATGATTCCAACAAGTTTGCCGTTTTCCACAACAGGAATTCTGTGAATTCTTTTTTCAATGAATATCTTCGCAGCTTCGAGAATAGTGGTATCTGGTGAGACTCGAATGACGTCTTTCTTCATGATGAGTGATAATTGATCTTCATCAAATTTTGTAAAGACATCCTTCCTTGATACAATACCTACCAATTGACCGTCTGATGCGCGTACGACCGGGAGTCCGGTGAGTTTGTGCCTTACCATGATATTGATCGCGTCGCTGCGGCTACCGGGTACTTCGACGACAATCGGCATGCTTACCATTATTTCTGCTACTGTTTTCATTTGTTTTCAACCTCAGGCGATCTGACGACCATTACGGGGCAATTTGAGTACCTAACGACCCTTTCTGCGACGCTACCCATCATCAGTTTTGACATCCCAGTTCTTCCCAATGTTCCCATTACGATAATATCATAGTCAGCAGAAGCCTCGATGATCACTTTTACGGGTGAACCTTCAACGACTTTTTCTTCCACCTGGACACCATATTTGGCACCTTGGTCGCGGACATAATCGACTGCAGTCTGACCTTCTTTTTTGAGAACAGAGTAAACGTTCATTATGGCGGAATCGAGAGGCATATTGACGAAAATGGTTTGATCTTCCACATAAAGTGCGGTGATCTTTCCACCAGTGAATTTAGCGAGTTCTATCGCTTTTTGTATTGCGATCTTTGTAAACTCACTACCGTCAGTGGGTACAAGGATTTTTTCGAAAGCCATTTGCCTATTCCTCCATCTTCAGTTTGGACCGTAACGGACCCTCTCGACATCATTCGGGACAGAGAGGATATCTAAGTCCGGGATTACTGTCAAATCGGCCTTCTTTCCAGTCTGCATCCCAATGACCGAATCCTGATATAATAACTTCCTTCCTTCATTTATCAAAGACGTAAGTGCGAGAGATGCGTTTCCACCCTGTGAAATCAAGATTTTTTTAAATGTTCTGAATTCACTGAATATGTCTGCAGACGAGATCATGGCATTATCGGTACCGATCGCAACCCTCACGCCTGCATCATACATTTTTTTCAAAGGGGGGACAAGTCCAAAGTACAGATTTGATCTGGCACAAACAACAATTGGAACATTATTATCTGCACATTTTTGCATGTCGCTGCTTGTCGCCTGTACCATATGAATGATAAAGGACGGTTCGAGGGACAATACTTTTTCGATGTCCTCGCGGATACGCTCGCTTGCGTGTAGAGCAAAGAGCTTCTTCTTTTTATGAGTGATATCTGCAATGGCTTCGATATAATTGATATCCATATCTGAGATGCTCGGTAGGCCGATTCCGTCTGCGACGTTCAATATATCATTGATTTCGTTAGGATCGAATTCGTGAGATATAGGCCTTCCAAGGATCACAGCATTTTTCGATGCCTTTCTTAATAGTTTGCAGCCCATGGCACCGTTTTCTCTGAAATCGATGAATTTTGAAACACCGTTTTTTACCAGCAGATCAGAATAAGAAGACATTGTCGAAAGAAGGGTTTCTGAGGATGTTTCGTTTAGATATTTATGTTTCAAACCATAGGGCGGTGCGACCAATTCTTCAATATTATATTTTCTTTCAAGAACAAGGCCCGCATCGGCCACATGGGTATGGCCATCGATGATACCAGGGATTATAAGATTTTTTGAGATTGATCTAGTATCTTCTTCGATCTTTGAAACTATACCATTCTCTATGACTATATGTCCGTAAATGAATTGATTATCTTTCCAAATACGACCGGATACGAGGACCATGATCTTTGAAAGTGTTTATGTGATAAAAAGGCTGAGATGTTACCTTTAACAAATATCTTTATACAAAAACCGTTCTTTTTCTCCTGAGGTAAAAGAAATGCCAATAATTAATACAAAACTATGTACAGCATGCGAAGCTTGCGCGGACGCATGCCCACAAGACGCTATCACAGTCGGTGATTTTGCTGTTATCGATGCATCAAAATGTGTAGATTGCGGAGCTTGCGTTGATGAATGTCCATCAGGCGCAATAACTGACGATTGAACATTTTTAGTGCTGGTCAATGCTGTCTTATGCAGCACATCTTTTTTTATTTTAGATTTTATCGACAAACTTAAAATATATTTTTTGATAGTGTTACTCAAGGTTTGTTAAATGCCCATCGTGAATGCAGATGATTGTGTAGCATGCGGAGCATGCGCGAATGTTTGTCCTCAGAATGCCATTACCATCAAAGACATTGCGGTTATTGATGCATCAAAATGTGTCGATTGCGGAGCCTGTATCGACGAATGTCCGTCAGGGGCAATTACCGAGTAAAGGTCTAATCTTTATCACGAAAAAACGTTGTTTTGGGTGGCATTTGCTGTTTATTTCAAACCTTATCGATAAACTTAAAATAGGGTTTTTTTATTACGGTGTTTGAGGTTTATAAAATGCCTACAATCAAAATAGACGATTGTGTAGCATGTGGAGCATGTGCAGACGTTTGCCCCCAGGATGCCATTACCGTTGATGACTTTGCTGTTATTGACGGATCAAAATGTGTTGACTGCGGAGCTTGCGTTGACGAATGCCCCTCCAGTGCTATCGAAGAGTAAACAGGTCTTTCAGAAGACCAAACCTTTTAAAAATTCCGTTTTTAAAATTTCACTATAATTCTGGAAAGTTAAGCCCAGTAGGGTTTTTTAACAAATTTATAAGCACTTAATACAGCAGTACAAGCTTCACCGCATCCAGTGATTATCTGTTTGTATTTTCCAGGATAATCAACAATATCACCGCAGGCGAAGATGCCGTGCCTGGAAGTGCTCATATCGAAATTAACCTTTACCAAGCCGTTCTCGGTAAGATCTAGGTCCCAGACACTGAGATCTTCTAAATCGGACGATATTCCAATATTTATGACGACAAGATCTGTCTCTACATCAAACACTTTGTCTTTGGTTTTAAGTGTGACCGATCTGACACAGTCATCGCCGTTCACAGATTTTAGTTCGGCATTCATAACGGTCTTTACACGGCTGTTGGCAAGTTCGTTGACATTGCTTTCATCTGCCCTGAAGTCTCCCCTTCTGTGAACAAGGGTCGTTTTTGTTACGGTACCAGATATCAATGCCATCTCTATGGCACTGTTACCGCCTCCGAACATTGTTACAGTTTTACCGACAAGGTCCTCTTTTACGGGTAAGATGTATGTAAGTCCCTTTCCTTCGAATTTTTCTTCGCCTTCGCATCCCATCTTCTTCGGTTTGAACATACCCATGCCGATTGCAATGACGACGGACATCGTATGATATTCACCCTTCGTCGTGATGACGACGATCTCTTCCTTGCCGTCCTTAATATCTATGACCTTTTCATTTTCTTTGATCTCACATTCAAGTGATTCTGCCTGTGTGTATAATTTGTCAGCCAGTTTCCTTGCTTGTATTCTCTCGAATCCTGGAAAATTGTGAATACCTTTTTCTGGATACAGGCTCATCAGTTGGCCACCCACTTCTGCTGCATCGAGGATGAGTGTATTCATCATTTTCGACTTGGCATAAATGCCTGCGGTCAATCCAGCAGGGCCGGCACCGATGATTATGAGATCATAGATCATATAGCGCGGATTATACTTAACCGTATAAAATATTGTTTGTCCTTTACTTCGAAAATGTATATTCAAAATGATTGTATTCAAAGAATTACGACAGCAATTTTACGAAATTCGTAATAATCCATCTGTAATGGGATACCTTATCTGATGTTGGAAAATTTAATGTCGTACGCGTTGAGTTTAATAGTGAATAAGTCAATCTGATACAGGTATGGTGATCTCATGAACAAAGACGATTATGCGGAAACGCTTCTTAACATGGTACTTGATGAGATAGATGACATCATTCTCATTCACGATTCTGAATATACGTTGGTGTGGATGAACAGGGCGGGTTTGAAAAAGTTTGGAGTCAGGTTAGAGGATACTCTTGGCCAGAGGTGCTATACTTTGTTCGGAAAAAATGTCGTCTGCGAAGATTGTAATGTCTCTACAATGCACGGTAATGCCGGCGGAAGTACAAAGCGGATTATTCCGAGGACAGGAGAAGTGTACATGTGCAGATCTCTTCCGCTTTATCGTGATGGAAAGATGGTAATGGTAGTTCAGCATCTAACTAAGCACAAGGATTTGTCGAACGAGTCAATTTCTATTCGAAATCAATAAATAGCATCCTGTGATTGGTAGGTTTGATAATATGGGATTCGAACTGCAGGATTTTCTATACTTGGTAGTTGCTGGCGCCGTGTATCTCGTTGCTTTGCTGATATATAACGTCCGCAAGTCGAAAAAGGCATAATTTTTTTTACAGTGTTATGCTTGGTTCAAGCATTGTAAGTTTTTAGTGGTCACGTTATTGTTACTATGAATCTTAAATAGCAGTAATGCGATTCGTGATTTAGGTGAAAAAATGGTAACAATTCCAGCAAAAGTAGTAGATCTCATGAATCGCCCAGAGTCTGTTAAAATACTTGTAACAGCAAATGCGGCCGGACAGCCACATGCTATAGTGTGTGGAAGTTTCTTCATGTTGGACGAAAGTACGATCGCAGTCGGCGAGGTACTTATGAAGGTCTCAGCAAAGAATATGGCTGAGAATAAGAAGGTTTCAATCCTTGTTACATCAGGGAAAGATGCATTCGAGGTCAGTGCTACCGTTGGTAAACGTATGACTGACGGCCCTGTACTTACCGGACTCAATGACAAGATGAAGGCTATGCATCTTCATGCCAATGCCGTTTGGACATTTGATGCGACAGCGGTCTTTGACGAGAGTGCGGGCCCTAACGCAGGAAAAAAGATTGCATAAACAAACCCTTTTTCTTAAACCTTTTTAGGTGAAAAAATAATGCCCCTCTTCGACTATTTGGTCATAACCTAATTGGGGGTCGTTATTTTTACACAAGCACACTTTGCATTTGTTCTAAATATCGAGATGTTTATTGCCTCCGTATGTGGTGTGACAAAAATCACATGGTAGCTCTGCTCTTCATCGGCATTATATTGTTTATTGCAGGTCCTGTTTTGGCAGAAATAGGTTACAATTTAATTGGTGCGATCATATTGTGTTTTGGTGTCACTGCGGCAGTGCTTGGATTTGCAGGCATAAGATTATGTACAAATCTTGAAGAGATACAAGCCTCAAAGAAAAGATGATCTTCAGATGGTGTGTTTTCCAATAAAGACGACCCAGTTCTTTTCTACAATTTCTGTTACCGTGACTTTGAAGCCGTATTTTGTAATAAGGTTTTTTATTTCTTCGTTTTCAAGAAGCTTCAGACCGTACAACTTTGTGTATTCAGCGTTACGTTCGTTAAAATTTGGATGTGGATACGCTTCCGATACCACGACAATGTATCCATTGGTAGAAACAACCCTGGTAGCTTCTTTGAGGTCCTCATATATATTCGGCCAGAAGAAATAAGTCTCAAATGCTGTGACAAGATCAAAGGACCTGTCCTTGAATGGTAATTTGGACACAGAATTCTTTGTTACGATGCATTTTCCTTTTTTTATGAGATCAAGATTTGTTTCGCCTGTAAGCTTTACAGATTCATCTGAAATGTCTACTCCGTGTATCGAAGCGTTGGGAAAACGTTTTGCAAGAAGAGAAATCAACATACCTCCGCCACATCCGATATCAAGGATGTTTGAACATTCAAAATCGGAAAGATTGGAAAGTGCCCATTCGCTGAGTTCTTTATGGTGATTATTCATATCTTCGAGAAGTACACGGCCTTCTTCTCCGTGTGGATTTTTGAATTGACTGTGATTCCAATCGTCTTTGTGCATGGACGTGGAGATTCACAGAGTAGTATTAGAATTGAACGCAAAAATGAAGTTTGGGTAAGATGTTTGATACTTACGTATATTCAGGGTGAAACAGACTTAATATCTGCTGCGCCTTGTGTCGTCTCGTGGAGGGGCATGTTTCTTGAAACATTCCCTGCAGTAAACGGGCTTTCCCTGTGTGGGTTTAAAAGGGACCTCGCATTCCTCTCCGCAATCTGAACAGACTGCTTTGTGGAACTCCCTTGGGGGTTGGTCTCTGTCTTTAAAATTCCTGTCTCCGTAGGCCATTTTATTTCCTCTATTTTATTTTGGGTATTCCCAATACTCTTCCCTTACCTACCTTAACGACACGGACCAGGACGTAATATCAACGAATGCCTTATAACGCCTATCCCTCACGTTGTTTATAAAACTTTGTGAGGAACGCCGTTATAACTCATGTTAAAGGATGCTTATTCTTTGAAACCACACTCAGAACAAATCCAAGTATCGTGCGATAAGGCCATTCTGCTACCGCATCTTTTGCAATCATGTACCTGAGGGATATTTGACCTGGAGATCACTCTTTTTTCTTTGATGTCGTCGACTGCCCAGATGACCAAATCGAGTAATTCGTCATAACGACCTTTCATATCAGGGGGATACCATTTGAGGTTTTCTTGTTCGTTGAACATTCTGATACGTATCTTTTGTATTCCATGGATGATATTGTTGTATTTATCCAATGAAATTTCGGAAAGTGGGCATACAGAGTCTCTATATCTGATGTCTAGATAAGTGGTACTTGTTTCTAAGAATCTCTCAAATGATTTCTCATCTGGGAATACCGGTACAGACAACAGCAGCTCCTTATTCTTTTTTAATTCAGGATCTCGATCAATTATTGATTCCAGTGAATCTCTGATTTCAGCGCGCATCTCATTGTCGGTTTGACCATAGATCATTCTGAGTGTGGGAACATCCTGACTTCTTCCGATGGCCTTGATGCGCATTGCCGATCTTTTGAAATCTTGACCTCTTTTGTGTTTCAGTTCGTCTATGAGATCCGGAATGCAATCGTCAGTTTCGTTAATTTCGTTAAAAAATGCTAGACATGCAGAACTGACCTTTTCATTATCATTCATTCTGAGGCTTTTGATGTCATCGATCGCCAGTCTTTCTTTAAGGGCGGTAAGAAGCAGGACAATTTCTGTTCGAACGCGTGTATCAGTATTCTTGAGTTGTACAGAAAGTATAGAGTAAAAAGACGGATCATAATTTGCAACAAGCCATTTGTCATTTGATATCGACCCTTTTTTTCCTGCAATTACAAAATCGATGCAGTCAAGGAAACGATTCAGGTAATCCATTCTGTTAGTAAGCATAATATCAAAAATCTGACCCTGTTATCTTTGATGACAGGGTCAGAGGAGGTTTAGACATCGTTCCTGGAAACCAATGCCTTCTTGAGGACAATGACTTCTTCTTCAGAAAGCGTGATTCCCTTTCCCATTTTGCTTCCGTCAGGGGACCATTCGCGGATATCGAATTTAGGGTCTCTGTCATTCCATCTTATTAGGTTGAGTTCTTTAGTCCAGCCTTTCGAAGATTCGGAGAGGACTGCGATCTTCTCCACGACTTCATATTTGAATTGATCCACCATGGTGTCACCAATATCTGTACAACGTAGTTATATTATTTAAACAGAGAATATTAAAAGCTTTTAGAGAAGACTTACGGAAAAAAACTAATTTTTGTGTCACGTTTTTGATATAAGGTTGTAATTTTATCAATTTGACAGATGGAGCAAGCCTTGGAAGAATAGGGCATTCTTTTTGGGTGTGATCAAAATCGTAAGTAATCATTTCAACATAAAAAGTGGGGGACAGCAACCTTTTTTGTGTAAGGGGACAGTTTTAGTCCTGAGTAGGGCTCATTTTACTCATGATGTGGTGTGTCATAGAATAACCTTATATCTTAAAAGTAGCATGAAGGCGGTTATGTCGTTTTTAGATGATACAAAAACATTCGGTTTGGTTGCTATCATAATCGGTATTGTGATGGCAATCTCAGGCATAGTGGGAATTGTCGATAAATCGTACTGGACAGGTATTGGAGAGATCCTTTACGCACTTCTGGTAATCCTGCTTGGAGTAAGTGTCAGTAAAGGTGCAGCAATAAAGAATGTCGGATCCACATTCTCTGAAGGTGTCACATCCAAATTCGGAATTTTGACATCATACGTTGCCGTTGTTGGTCTCGGAAATATTATCTACGGTATCTTCACAGCAATCGAGAACGGAATAAGTTTTGGTGTGGTCGGTATTGTTATCGGTATCATTGCATTGATATTCGCATATTTTATGAAAGATGGAAAAGCAACTGTAGCAGACAAAGTAATTTGGATCCTTCTTGCAATCATCTTCTTCGTATATGTCGTATTGAACCTTGTAGCAATATTCGCATCATTTGGATATGATGGGGCGCTGGACATTGTTGTTGGAGTGCTCATGGCTGTTGCATCT
>JBAZDV010000013.1:0-13846 GCA_041654195.1 Candidatus Methanomethylophilaceae archaeon
GATGTTGTTGCATCTGTTGGAACTATGGGTGCGGTCACTTGAAGTAAGATTTCGGATATATCCATGACCTTGACCTTGGAGCCGATCTTCTTTGCGCCTGCCTTAAGGTTTAAGACACAGAACGGACAGGCTGTTGCAATGACCTCTGCGCCGACCGCCTCTGCATCTTTGATCCTTTCCGCTGCGATATTGACCGCAAAGTCATTGAAGGCAGATTTGTATCCCCCACCTGCACCGCAACATCTGGAGTTCTCTCTGTTCTTTTCCATTTCAACGAATTCAAGGCCTTTGATCTTTTTCAGAATATTACGTGGCTCTTCAAAGACACCGGAATGTCTTCCAAGATGGCAAGGGTCGTGATATGTGACCTTTGCCTTGAACTCGTGGTTCAATGGAAGTTTCCTCTCCTTGATGAGATTATCAACATATTGTGTGAGGTGATAGACGTTTTGGCCTGTCTTAGAATAGAAATCTCCGAAGTTGGTCGAAACGGTCTTGAAGCAACCAGAACACGACATGACCATGTCCTTGGCGCCCATTGCATCTGCTTTGGTGACGACAGTTTGAGATGCATCCATTGTTAACGTATTGACACCTGTCCTGAGTGCAGGTGAAGTACAGCAGATCTCGTCTTCTCCGAGGCAGTTCATCTTTACACCGGCACGGTCAAGCACTACTACACTAGCCTTGGGGATCTCCTGCATCCTGTATGATCCAGTACATCCTGCAAAGAAGATCACATCTGGTGGATTGGATCTCTTGACATTTTCGGGCCACCATGCATCTCTTTTGGACTTAGGTTCTCCGTAAGGATTACCATCTTCGGCGATCCTTTCTGCCAATTTTTTATGTGCTGGCAAGGGAGCGACGCCTTCCTGGACCATCCAGGTTCTGACTTTTTCCCAAAGGGCGACGAGTTCGATTTTCGCATGGCAAATAGCTTCGCAGTTTCCGCAACCAGTACATTTATACATTGCGTCGACGAACTCTGGATTCAAACCAACGTCCCTGTTGAGAAGTTTATCCATCATTCCAGTTCCTTTTTTATCTAACTGGTTCAAGTAATATATTTTTCCTCTCGCAGTAACGGACTCCCAGGGAGTCTGAGCGTGGGTTTCACAGACATCGATACAGTATCCGCACATCTGGCATTGTACTAGTTCTTTCTGAATGCGTGGTAACTTGATCATTTTCGGTTTTTCCGGTATCATAGACAACTACCTCATCGCTCTTCGCGGTGCAAGAAGACATACGTCTCTCTAATGTTTGCCCAAAATAGGGTAAGGGTATATTTAGGTTTTCAAGGAGTGGTCTGTGCCATATGGTATAAAATGTTGTTTTCTACGAATTTCGTAGAGTATTATACATACCCACAAGGGAAAAAGATCTCTTGTTTTAAAAAAAGACCCAGTGGTAAAATTAATCGAAACTATTTAACGGGATTACGTTCATCACTCGCAGATGACTCCGAGGAAGGTCTATTTTGACAACAGCGCTACCACCAAAATGGCATCTGAAGTGTTGGATGCGATGATGCCTTTTATGACATCGGAATATGGTAATCCGAGCAGTATTCATTTCCTAGGTGACGTGGCCGCAAAAGCATTACGTACCTCGAGAAAACAGGTTGCCGATTCATTGGGGGGCCTTCCTTCAGAGATCACATTCACGTCAGGAGGTACCGAATCTGATAACATTGCGTTGATCGGTACTATGCTGTCTTCCAAAAAGAAAAGAATAGTCACTTCTGCAATCGAACATCCTGCGATTCTTGAGACATGTGTAGAATTGAAAAGACGCGGTTTCAAAGTTACGATATTGGATGTTGACAAGAACGGATTCATCGATCCTGCAAAATTGGATTCAGTACTGAACGATGACGTTTGTATGGTATCGATAATGGCAGCGAATAACGTCATCGGAACTATGCAGGATATTTCAGAGCTAGCTAAAGTTGCACATGACCATGATGCGTTATTCCATACCGATGCCGTACAAGGATACACAAAGATGGACATCAATGTGAGACGGGATAAGATTGATCTTCTTTCACTTTCTGGACATAAAATACATGGTCCCAAAGGCACCGGGGCCGTATTCGTCAGAACAGGCGTACCAATTTGTCCGATAATGTTCGGTGGCGGTCAAGAATCAGGATTGAGATCATCTACTGAGAATGTTCCAGGTATTGTAGGTCTGGGTAAAGCGGCCGAACTTGCGATACGCACGATGAAGACCGATATTCAGTATATGACAAAACTCAGGAACGAGATCATTGACAATACTCTGCTGTTACCGAATTCTCATTTGAATGGACCAGTTGAACATAGGCTGTGCAACAATACACATTTCAGATTTGATGGTGTAAAAGGAATGGACCTTATACTGGAATTGAGCAAGAAAGGTATTGCGGCTTCTACAGCATCTGCATGTTCTGCAGGTTCTATCGAGCCGTCTCATGTGCTTACTGCAATAGGATTATCACCGGAAGAATCTGTTTCTGCATTGAGGATCTCACTATCTAGGTACAATACCGAGGAAGATGTTTCTTACTTGGATGAGATGCTGCAATATTTAGTTAGGCGGTGATCTAATGGCAACAGTAAAAGCATATATGAATTTCTGTCAAAAGACGCATACGGTCACAGTGACTCAGCGTGAAGATGGTGATTTTGATGTACGTATTGAATCAGATTGCGAGTTTGTTACTGATTATGCTGCATTATTGACTAAGGTAACAATGGAAGATCTTACCGACAATCGTACCAGCAGTATTACCGATCCTGAAAAGTTACAGCACATAATGGGTCCGTGTTTAGCTCCCAATGCAGTTTTTAATGCGGGGTGGTTGGAAGCAGGTATGTTTGCAAAATCATTGGCTAGAAAGGCCAAGCAAAACGTAATAAGTTTCGAGAACCTCGATTCAAAGATGTGATTGTGGAGATGTTTTTCGTCTGCATATTAAGTTTTTAAAACAATGTGCCAGATAAATACGAAAACTAGGTGGGCCCGGTCGGATTTGAACCGACGACCATCTGGTTATGAGCCAGACGCTCCACCGGACTAAGCTACGGGCCCGTGGGTCACGGTTAAAAGCAGTAAGGATAAAAACTTATCGTTTTAAAAAGCGAATGGCGCCGTCGCACGGGTTCGAACCGTGGACCTTGTGATTAACAGTCACACGCTCTACCAACTGAGCTACGACGGCAATGTTAATCCCAGCAAAGAAGGACAGATATTAAAGCGTTACGACAGAGGAACTTCTTTCTTCAGACGTTCGATCATACTGATTAGTTTATCCAATTGCTCAGACACTTCTTGCATGTAATCATCATACCTGTCAGTGACTCTGGCGCCTTCTGTTGATGGAGAAATAAGACCTTCTTGTTCTAAAAGTCTTAGAGAGTATCTTACCTTATGTTTTGGAATGTCGAGTATCTCTGATAGACGGATAATACCTATGGGTTGGTAATCTTTTGTCACCTTTAACATCTTTATGTGACGTTCCATAAGTTCCAGTTCTCCGATGAGTTTGTCCGTCATACTTTCGGTGGCGCTCATTTTTCCTCGTGCTTAAAACGGAATGTTCGTATTTCAAATCAATGTAGACACAATCGCCTGTAGCTGAGGTTTAATTTAGTGCAAGAAATTGATAAATTAAAAGAAAAAGATGGGTTTAGCGACCGTACCAGTGCTGTTTTCCCCATTTGTTGTAATTGATGGTCCATGCCTGAATGAAAGATCCGCAACAATCGAGAGCCGCTTGCTCAGTTTTGTGGGTCTTATAACACCCGAGACATTGATATCTCATTTCCGGGGCTTTCTCTTTCTTAGCCATTAATTTCCCTGATTGTGTGAGTTGTTAATAAAGGTTTAGCAGTCGTTTTTGTTTGAAATCAACACAAATGTCCAAAAATAATCAAGAAATGTTAAGATATATCGTATTATCTGAATTCTTGAGTATCTCTTTTTAAATACCAACGCATCCTTTTACAGTAGCTATGAATCGAATAAAGGTCATCAACGAACCGTCTGAGTTAGTACCGATGCTCAGATCTGTCGATACCCCCATTAAGAGGGATGTGTTGAAAGAGGTGACCTTAGAATGGAGAACCGCCGACGAGATCGAAAAAAAATATGGTCCCGAAGGCAAAGAGGCAATCATTTTCTTTGATAAAATGAAGTTGGTGGAGAGTCGTTGGCTCTCTACGAACGGAAGTTACCCCGAAAAATCTTTCCATACATATTACACTTCTTTCCACATTAACGCTCAATGGCCAGTTTACGAGATCAGTGATGTTCTCGCAGCAGCAATGATGAGTGAAGAAGAATATGCTGCCATAGAAGAGCATATTCTTGGTGAAGTCGGTACCGACGGCAAATTTTCTGGAGATGTTGCTGAAGCTCTAAACCTGACATCAACAATGTTGAAAAGTCTAGTACGTCGATCTGTGAAAATGGATTACCATGGTCATAGGATCGAGCTAAAACGTGATGAGTAAGGTCCTCAATATGCCAGAGATTTGGATCATGAGGATAGGTCACCGTCCCGAAAGAGACAAACGTGTGACCACGCACGTCGCTCTTTCTTCCAGGGCACTGGGTGCAAAAGGTATCTACGTGGATACCAAGGATCCAGTCTTGGAAGAGAACATAAGAAGTGTCGTGGAACGTTTTGGTGGGGATTTTGCCATCCAGACAGGTGTCAGATGGAAAGACGCCGTAAAGAACTTTGATGGCAAGGTTGTGCATTTGACGATGTACGGTCTGAGAGTGGATGAAGCACTGACAAAGATCCCAAAAGATGAAAACATAATGATCATAGTCGGCGCTGAAAAGGTCCCTCCAGAGGTCTATCAACGTGCGGATTTCAATGTGTCAGTCGGAAATCAGCCGCATTCAGAGATTGCGGCTTTGGCAATTTTCCTTGATCGCTATACAGGGGGTCAGGCGCTGTATGCAGACCGTAGCGGTAGAATGACCGTTATACCTAATGAGAGAGGGAAGACAATTGTCGATCTATCCAAGTGAGTCCGAGTGCTTAGACATCCTGAATAAAGCTGGATGTAAAAAAAGAGTGATAATACACTGTTGCACTGTAAGGATTGTTGTTGGAGAGATGATAAAAAGGATACCGTGTGATAAGGACCTGGCTATTGCCGGTGCTCTTCTTCATGATATAGGCAGATCACAGGACCACTCCATTTTGCATGCGACAATAGGTGCCGACATTGCATTGGGGTACGGGCTTCCAGTCGAGGTTTCCGAAATCATTAGAAGGCATACTGGTGCTGGCCTGGATCAGCAGGACATTATAGAATTGAATCTGCCACAGGGTAATTACATGCCAGAAACGATAGAACAAAAGATTGTTGCTCATGCAGATAACATGGTCAGTGATAATATGGTCGTCAAGCATGAACATTCCGTTGATAAATTGTTAATGAAAGGGTCTCAGAGAGGTGCACGCAGAATAGAGGACCTTCACAAAGAATTGTCTGTGCTGTATGGGGAAGATCTAGACGTCATTGTTTCTCGTATAGGTGAATATCCGACGATAGCAGGTCCGTGCAGCGTATATCTTAGAAAATGATCACTTGACGATACCAGTTCTTGTTATGTGTTCCGGGAATGCCTTAAGAATAATCACATCGCCGATCGATTGGATCCATTTGAGTGGTATCTTAATAGAAACATTCTTGTCGACAAGAACAGGACTGGCACTGTCTATAAATATTCCATCTATTTTCTTGTTTGACATATCAAGGACCACATCATCAACTTTGCCAACGAATATTCCTTCGGGAGTGTAAACTTCTAATCCCTTGATATTGCATAGTTCTTCGAGCAAATCCAATCCCCAGGCAACATAGGCGTATCGACAATATAATAATGACCGATTGTTAACATCGTTTGTATGAAACATTTTTATTGTCGTGGTTCATTGAACAATTGTACAATTAGGAGATATGAAGATGGTTACGGAACTTTCAGAAGATACGTTTAATGCATTCATCGAAAAGAACAAAGTCGTCCTTATTGACTGCTGGGCGCAATGGTGTGGTCCTTGCAGAAGAATGGGGCCAATCATCGATGAATTGGCGGTCGAACTTGAAGGTAAAGTTGCAGTGGCAAAGCTTAATGTTGATGATGCACCGGGCATTTCTAGAAAATATAATATTGAAGCAATTCCGACCCTTCTATTTGTTAGAGACAACAGGGTCCTTGAGCCCCTTGTAGGTCTCAGATCCAAAGCCGATATCTTAGCACAGTTGAAAGATTACGGAATGGACAAGGTAACTGCGCCTACAAAATCTGAATAGGGGATTCTAATGAGCGACGATTACGGAATGGACAAGGTAACTGTACCTACAAAACATGTGGTAGAACAGTATGCAGTTCCTGTTACGGATGTGACGTTCGATGCATTTGTTAAGAGCAAAAAGTTTGTTCTTATCGATTGCTGGGCATCATGGTGTAAACCCTGTCAAAGAATGGGGCCAATAATTGAGAAATTGGCGGAAATTTCTCAAAAAGACATCGCTGTTGGAAAGCTTGATGTGGACAGTAATCCCATGACCTCATTAAAATTCAGTATCCAATCGATCCCGACACTTCTCATATTCAAGGGCGGTAAGAAGGTTGATGAGATCGTAGGTATGGATCCGGGTCTGACCGCAGGAAAATTGAAAGAATATGTTCTTGGTTCATGAACCATGACCGAAATTGATGTAGCAATAATTGGGGCCGGTCCGGCAGGGATACAAGCAGCCATACATGCTGCACGAAAGAAAGTGTCTGTAATCTTGATCGGAAAGACCGTGAACAGTGCATTGTTTGGTGCTCATATCGAGAATTATTTTGGTGTTCTTGGTAAAAAAAACGGTGATGAGCTTCTCAAGGATGGTATTGCACAGGCAGAATCCTTTGGTTGCAAAACGCTTGATGAAAATGTCATCTCAACATCAAGATCGGGAGATTTGTTCCAGATAGTTACCGAAAACGATATCTCCATTACTGCTAGGGCCATAATAATCGCAACTGGGATTTCCCGTGTAAAGTTGGGTGTTCCGGGTGAAAAGGAATTCTTTGGTAAAGGTGTAAGTTATTGTGCAGCCTGCGATTGTAATTTTTACAGGGGAAAGACAGTTGTGATAGTCGGTGATGAAACCGAAGCAGCAGTTTCTTCCGAGCTTATGACAAAATATGCCTCAGAGGTATTTTGGGTCACTAAAGATACAAAGGCCTCCAAGTTTGTTGTTGATAAAGCTTCTGTAGCGGGTGTAAAGACCGTGAAGGCAAAGATAGAATCGATTGAAGGCAGTACAAGGGTAGAGAGGGTTGTTCTTGAAAACGGTGAAACGATCCAGACCAGTGGTGTGTTCATTGAGCTGGGTGCCAAATCTGCAGCAGATCTTGCAATGGACCTTGATGTTCTTCCGGAAATGGACGATACAATAAAGGTTGATCAGAATTGTGCAACAATTGTGAAAGGGGTCTTTGCATGTGGTGACGTTACTGGAAAACCATGGCAAGTTGCGAAAGCGGTCGGACAGGGCGCAGTTGCCGGTATTGCGGCAGCAGACATGATAAGGGGTGCATAATTGCCGGCAAACGATCTGATTTCCGGAATGTTAAGGGAAGAAGGCGGTTTTCAGAAGGCGTTAAAAGTTATTCTTGACGATGAATTGGGGATGTCTGTCAATGTATTCTGTCGTTCGACCGGAATATCACAGAGTACGATGTACAAGATCTTGGAAGAGAAACGTGAACCAAATCTGAGGACCGTGAGAATGATCATTAAAGCGGTCAGAAATCTATCGGAATCCTCAACAGATGATTTTATTGCAGTAATTGCATCGCATCAGGTACTTCAGACAATGGAGACAAAGATCGACGTCAGTGGACGTCCAGTCCTTTTGAAAGAATATCCAGTAGCTACCGTGGAGGATGCGATTATTGCAGCCGTAAGGGCGGAACGCGACGGTGCGTTGGCCGTCGTTTGTGCACCGATCGTAACGCCTACGATAGAAAGGATCCTGACGATTCCAGTTTCGCCGGTAATTCCATCGGCAAGCATCATGCGTGCCGTTGAAAGAGTCAAAAAAGATCTCTGGGGATAAAAATTAAAATAAGACCTTAACTCATTAAAGGTTCTAGGTAAAAGGAGACGGTGCTATGTTCGAACTCCAAGTAGTAAGCAATACGCCCCTTAGTTCGGTTCCCGACATTGATATTGTCGCAGAAACGTTCCTAATTCAGATAGGTTATATTCCAAAAGGGTATGATCCCAAGACCTCAGCGGTTGGGATCAGAGACAGTGTTCCATATCGTCTTTTTATGGATTATTTTATGAGAAATATGAATAAGGCGTGGACAGTAGAGGAACTTGCAGCCCTGTTAGGTACTACAAAACCGACAGTATATCGCCATATAAACAAATTAAAATCAATGGACATTTTGGAAAGTATGGATGTGGAGTTCGATGGACAGGTCCGAAAAGGATACCGTATCAGGTATGGAGACCTGACCAAGGCATGGAGCTTTACTGAAGCCAATGTGAATATGGCCGTAGAAAATTATCGTAAAACGGTAGTTCATTTTCAAAGCCTGATTGATGCAGAGAAGGAATAAGATGTTAGAATCAGATAAGGATCTAGAGATAACCAAAGGTTGGAAATATTCAGTAAAAATTGCAGAAGAGGACGATGTGATCGGGATCTTCAGAGGTTATTCAATGGTCGGCAGCGGTTCTGCGATCGTCATTGAGATGGAAGGTAAAAAATTAAGATTCATTCTCGCCGAGCATATTCTGTACATGGACCTTTTGGAAACCGGCCTAAAAGAGGAAGTCAAATCCTCAAAGAAGGGTATGGACATCTATTATGGATGACAAGGTAGCTGAAGAGTTCAGCAGATGCATCATTGACATGGTCCTTGATGAAAGGATCACTGATCGTGAGCACCTTCAGAGAGTAAAGATCCAGCTGTGCGGAAAATATGGTATGAAGGACGTTCCGAAGAACTCTGAGATATTGTCATTTGTACAGCCGGAGGAAAGGCAGAAGGTCGTACCTTTCTTGGTAAAAAAACCTGTCAGGACCATCAGTGGTGTTTCCGTTGTAGCGGTGATGACCTCACCATATCCGTGTCCGCACGGAAAATGTACTTACTGTCCAGGTGGAGTAGAGAACGATTCGCCACAATCTTATACTGGAAAAGAACCAGCAGCAAGACGTGCTGCCAGGAATGAATTCGATCCTTTCAGGCAGGTCAACGACCGTATACAACAATTGGAGGTCATAGGACATAAGACCGACAAGATAGATCTAATAATCATGGGCGGTACGTTTACGTCAAGAGACCCAGAGTATCAAACTTGGTTTGTTAGAAGATGTTTTGATGCTATGAACTGTAAAGATGCGCCTGATATTGAAACAGCGCATAAATGGAACGAGACATCGGAACACAGATGTGTCGGTCTCACCATTGAGACGAGACCGGATGTGTTCACCAATGAGCAAATAGAGAGGTCTATGTATCTTGGTGCCACAAGAGTGGAACTCGGAGTTCAGATACTAGACGATGAGATACTGACAGCAGTACATCGTGGTCATGGAGTCACTGAGGTAATCGAGGGCACGAAAAGATGTAAGGATCACGGGTTAAAGATTTGTTATCATATTATGCCTGGATTGCCCGGTTCATCACCGAAAAAGGATCTGGAATCATTCAAAAGGGTATTTTCGGATCCAGATTTTCGACCAGATATGCTGAAATTCTATACTACGCTCGTAGTTGCCGGTACACAGCTTTATGATATGTGGAAGGCGGGACAGTATGAGCCATATGATGTAGAAAAGGCAACAGCCCTCTTAGCTGATATGAAGGCTGTTGTTCCGGAATATGTAAGGATTCAGAGGATTCAGAGAGACATTCCTGCACCGCAGATCGCTGCGGGAATACTGAAAAGCAATATCCGTGAACTTGTCCAAGACAGATTAGTCGAGACAGGTAGGGAATGTAGATGTATCAGATGTCGTGAGGTCGGTCAGAAAGATGTCGTCCTGAACGATCTGTCTGCAGTAAAACTTTCAGATATTTGTTACGAAGCATCCCATGGAAAAGAGGATTTTATCAATCTGACATATGAAGATTCATTGATTGGATATGTGCGTCTTAGGACTGACGATTCGACAATGGCGACCATAAGGGAATTGAAGGTCTTTGGAAAAGTGGCTTCGATTGGTGAACAGGGAGAGGATTGGCAGCACCGCGGTTTTGGAAAGGAATTGGTCGAAGTTGCGGAAAGTAAGGCAACAAAGCTAGGTGCCAAGCGTATAAGGGTTACCAGTGGCGTTGGTGTCAGAGGCTATTACAGGCAGATGGGATATGAGCTTGAGGGCTCTTATATGGTCAAGGACCTTAAATGATCATGACATTCTCGCCGACGATCTTCAGGTTGTTGAATGCAATTACGGCACGGCCTTTTGAATCTACTTTCTGACCTGCTTTTGCTGCTGTTTTCATTTTTATGAGAAGATATTTCATTTCTCCGGTGGTCGTTTCAATTACAACATCTTCGATAATTCCGAGAGGATAGCCACCAGTAGTCATTGCGGTCAGACCTATCAATTCTTTTGTGAAGATTATGTCGCTCATGATATCACCCGTAGAATGGAACATCGGCGTAATTGGTCTTACGTTTCTTGATTTCTATGCCTAATGTGTTGTAACTTTCCATAACACTTGGGTCTACGGACGGTTTTATGATTTTCAAAGCAGCCTCAAAATGGCGTTTGTCTACAAATTGTATTGAAGGATTTTCACGAAATGCGATCATCCCGGATTCTCTGCACAACGCTTCCAGATCTGCACCGACATAGTTATCTGTTTTTTCTGCAATGGTCAGCAGATCTACATTCATCAATGGCATGTTCTTCGTATGTATCTCAAGGATTCTTAGGCGACTTTCTAGATCTGGCTTACCGATAAGTACCATCTTATCGAATCTTCCTGGTCTGAGAAGTGCAGGGTCCATCATGTCAGGTCTGTTAGTGGCAGCCATTATGATGACGTTGTTGAGACTTTCTATCCCATCCATTTCTGTAAGTAATTGATTCACGACCCTTTCCCAAGTGGAGTTGTCACCAAGTCCGCGTTTAGGTGCGATGGAATCAATCTCATCAAAGAAGATTATGCAGGGAGCCATCTGTTTGGCGCGTTTGAATATCTGGCGAATCGCTTTTTCAGTTTCTCCGAGCCATTTACTGCCTATCTCAGGGCCGTTTATGCAGATGAAATTGGCGCCGGATTCATTAGCAATCGCTTTGGCGATAAGTGTTTTACCAGTTCCGGGCGGTCCATAGAACAGGATACCTTTGGGCGGAGTTATACCGAGGCGCTCGAATGCTTTCTTGTCTTCGCTTGGTATGAATGCTTCGCGGATCTCTCTTTTTATTGATTCCAATCCACCGACATCGGTCCATTCGACCTTTGGAATATCAACGATGACCTCTCGCATTCCGCTAGGTTCCACATCTGAGAGCGCAGTCGTAAAATCTGCCATTGTCACCTTCATTTCGGCAAGTATGGACTGAGGGATTGGTTTATCAAGATCAAAATTACCGATATTTCTGCTCAAACACTTCATAGCAGCTTCTCTGGCAAGCGCTGCCAGATCTGCACCTACAAACCCCTGGGTCATGTTTGCCAATATTTCGGTCTCGACATCATCTGCAAGAGGCATTCCTCTCAGATGTACTCCGAGGATTTCATTTCTTCCACTCCTTCCAGGGATGCCTATCTCGATCTCACGATCAAATCTTCCAGGTCTTCTGAGTGCCGGATCAATCGCATCTTCTCTGTTGGTTGCGGCTATGACAATTACATCTCCTCTTCCTATGAGTCCATCCATTAGTGTCAGTAATTGAGCCACCACGCGTCTTTCTACTTCTCCGGACACAGAATCCCGATTTGGTGCGATGGAATCGATCTCATCAAGGAATATGATACTTGGAGCGTTCTCTTCTGCTTCTTTGAAAACATTTCTAAGACGTTCTTCGCTTTGTCCGTAATATCTTCCCATGATTTCTGGGCCTTGAATTGAATAAAATGATGCACCCGATTCTTTGGCGACAGCCTTTGCAATAAGGGTCTTACCTGTGCCAGATGGTCCATAAAGCAGTACACCGTTCGGTGCATTGATACCGAGGCGATTGAACAGTTCTGGATGTTTTAATGGAAGTTCGATCATCTCTCTTATCCTTTGTAGTTCGTCCTCTAGTCCACCTACATCATCGTATGTGACCTGATCTATGAGATTTTTAGACGTACCTGTTGGTTCATTTTTGATAATAATCTCTGTTTCTGCACCTATTATTACAATACCCTGAGGTGTAGTGCTCACTACAGTAAATGGTGCAAGATTGCCCATGAGCGCAACATTTGGTACGATGAGTTCGTTATCCTTCATTACTGGGCGGTTCAGAAGTCCTCTTTTGAAGATTTCATGAATACCTTCTTGGAATGAGATTTTTTTTCCGGTAGGAACGCTGGATGGTGCAAAAACAACTTTAGTAGCCGGCACTGGGTCACATTTTTTGACCCTAACATTTTCATCTACACTGACACCGATATTTGCCCTTGTAAGTCCGTCGATGCGGATGAGACCTTTTCCCTCGTCTTCGGTCGTTCCTTTAAAGATTTTTACCGCGGCGGAACGTTTTCCTATGATTTCAACGACATCTCCGACCTCTAATTTCAGAAGTTTGCAGGTTTTAGTGTCGACTCTAGCTCTCCCAAAACCCACTTCGGTCTTCTTTAATGCGATCGCAACCTTCAATTCGATGCATTCATCCATTGCTGGTCCATAGGCATACATTTATTTGATATGTTGTTCTCGGGGTGTTGCTTAAGTCAATGAGGATGACATTCGCGTAGTCGGTAACAGCATTAAAAAATGCTGTTTTGCGATAATGCCTCTGCGTTCGCGCGTTGTGCACAAGCGTGCCCCAAGAGGTATTATATAGAATGACATAATCCCCACTGATTACAAGCTTAAGCTATCCAAGGGCCTGTAGCTCAGCTAGGTAGAGCATCTGACTTTTAATCAGGTGGTCAAGGGTTCGAATCCCTTCAGGCCCGCTGATGGTCTTCATGAGCGATCAAGATAAGCGGATCAAGTATGAGGAATATCGAATGAAAATACAGAGTTTTCTCACAAACGGGTTACCCACTGACCGGCAGTGGGGCAATAATGTAGGTGAATCACTTGGCAGCAGAGAATATCTCGTTTAACGTTCTCAAGCATGAACTTGTGCCTGAGCACTACCTTCTGACTCCAGAAGAGGTCGATGCGATTCTTTCTAAATTGAAAGTAACGCGCGACCAACTTCCAAAAATCAGAAAGAGCGATGCAGGAATAAAGGTGCTGGAGAACATTTATGGTCCTATAGATGAGGGCCGTGTCGTAAAAATCGTAAGAAAGAGTGCCACGGCGGAAGAATTCGTCGGGTACAGACTCGTTACGAGGAGCTGAGTTCTATGAGAGATCTAGTAAAATTATATTTTGAAGAGCGCAGCATCGTTAATCACCATACCTCATCTTTCGATGATTTCCTGGCAACTAATGATAACGTCAACAGTAGGATGCAGAAGATTGTTGACGACATGAGGGTTCCGACGGATGACGCTGACCGCGGTGTCATAAAATTAGATCCAGAACGCACGGGCGGAAGAGACATCGAAATACGTATCGGAAGAAAGAGAGACGAGGATGGTAACGTTGATCCGCAGGCCAGACCCACAATTCACATCGATGAGCCAAAGGTGATGGAGGCCAACG
>JBAZDV010000014.1:0-13671 GCA_041654195.1 Candidatus Methanomethylophilaceae archaeon
AAGGGGAGAGAAGAATGAAGATATTCATAGATACAGCCAACATCGAGAGAATCAAAGAGGTCAACAGTTGGGGAATTCTTGACGGAGTAACTACCAACCCTAGTCTTATTGCAAAAGAGGGTGCGGACCTCAGGACATGTGTCAAGCAGATCGCAGAGATCGTTGACGGGCCAATCTCAGCGGAGGCGATGTCGATGAACGCAGAGGGAATGATCAAAGAAGGCCGTGAGCTTGCGAAGATACATCCCAATATCAATGTAAAACTTCCAATGTGCATTGAAACCCTGAAAGCGACAAAGGTCCTCTCTTCTGAAGGCATCAAAGTGAATGTCACGCTCATCTTTTCAGCTCAGCAAGCCCTTTTGGCAGCTAAGGCCGGTGCAGCATTCGTTTCTCCGTTCGTGGGTCGTTTAGATGACAGTGGACAATATGGTTCTGAGGTAGTTTCACAGATTGCAACGATCTTTAGAATATATGGTTTTGAAACGGAGATAATTGCGGCAAGTATAAGGAATCCGATGCACGTTTTAGAAGCGGCGTCTGTAGGTTGCGACATTGCTACAATTCCGTATGATGTGTTGAAACTGATGGTCTCACATCCTAAGACCGACGAAGGCATCAAGAAGTTCATTGCGGACTTTGAGAAATCTAAGAAGAACTGAGGATTCATGCACGACGATGTGGTCGTGATCGGAGGCGGACCTGCTGGCAGTAAAGTGGCAGCGCTTTTGTCCAAAGATTATGATGTCACCGTCTTGGAAGAACATGCTGTGTCAGGGCTTCCGATACAATGTACAGGCCTTATTACACAAAGAGTAGTGGAACTTTCAGGTGTCAAGCCGAATATTCTCAATACTTTGTACGGTGCGAATGTTCATTTTCCTAATGGAGGTGTGATATCAGCGCGTTCGGGGAAACCCAAAGCGGTATTGATAGACCGTTCTGATCTGGATATGAGATTGGCATATGTAGCACAGGATGCTGGAGCTAAATATGTTTATTCTGAGAGATACACATCACACAAAATCGAGAACAATTCAGTGATAATACTAGCAGAATCTGGAAAAGAGTACAACTCAAGGATGATCATCGGCGCGGACGGTCAAAATTCCAAAGTATCTATGTCATTGCATGATAATTTTCCTAAGGAATACGTTCGCGGAATACAAGTGGACATAAAATATGAAATGAACGATCAAAGTATGATCGATATATGTCTCGGTTCCGAAATTGCACCTGGATTTTTCTCTTGGAAAATACCTTTCGGTGAATATACCAGGGTAGGATTATGTACGACATGGTCTGCAGGTCCCCCTGTGGATTTTTTGAAAGTATTATTGAAAAGAACAGGGTTGGAAGACAAAGAAGTTATTGCAAAGGTCTGCGGAAAGATACCAATCGGAGGTAGAAGGAAGACATATGGCGATAATCTGTTGCTAATAGGTGATGCCGCCGGACAAGTTAAACCAGTCTCAGGCGGGGGTTTGTATCCTTCTTTCATGATTGCACCATGTCTGAGAGAAACGATAGATGAAGCATTTACATCAAACATATTCACGTCAAATAAGCTTTCATCGTATGAGAAAAGATGGAAGAAGGTTGTAGGAAAGGAATTGAAGAGGGGATATAAGCTCAGGAATATGTATGGCAATCTTTCTGATGAGGATCTGAATAAAGCTTATGGTGTAATTGACAGGGAAGATATCAGACACGCACTGAATGATATTGATATAGATAGTCCAAGTAAAATGGTGCCAGTAATCATGAGGAATTTCCCTGTTGCAATGAAGATGCTTCCAATAATGTTGAAATCACTGATCTGAGGTATAAAATGAAGTTTGCAAAGGTTCCATTGCTTGAATCTGCGGCAGTCATCGTGATGTTGAAGGAAATGGATGCGGTTGACAGATTTGCCAAGATTACCAAAAAAGAAGATTACAAACTTGTTCCGTTATTATCTGATGGTATCAGTAAGGCGGAGAAGATGGGATTCGAGATTGTGGATGGTGCAGCACATTCCAAAGAAAGGACACCGCCTCAGGAAAGAATCCTTAGTGTTCTTTGCGATATTCCAAAGGATGTTCAGAATGAACTTCCTATGAAATGGGAGTATGTCGGTGATATCGCAATCATAAGATTGGCGCCTTCTGCAGAACTTTACAAAGAAAGGATCGGCCAAGCATATGCCGAAAATCTTGGGATGAAGACCATTTGTGTTGATCGCGGCGGTGTGAAGGGGGAATTTAGAAGACCCGATATGGAGACAATATACGGTAAATGCACAGAATCCATTAGATTGGAGAATGGCATAAGATATTGTTTTGATGTCACTAAAGTTATGTTCGCGTCAGGAAACATTGATGAAAGGGAACGTATGGGGAAATTAGACTGTACGGATGAGATTGTAGTAGATATGTTTGCAGGGATAGGATATTTCGCGTTGCCTTTGGCAAAGTTTGCCAACGCATCAAAGGTAATTGCATGTGAGAAGAATCCAGAATCATATGAGTTTTTGGTAAGGAACATAGCGTTGAATGAAGTGGGAAATACTATTACACCTATTCTCGGTGATAATCTTGACATTTCAGGTGAGGCATTTGCAGATCGTATCGTAATGGGATATATTCAAAAAACAGCCGATTTTCTTCCAAAGGCCCTGAAAATGATAAAGTGCGGCGGAACAATCCATTATCACGACACATTCTATGTTCATGAGTACAAAGATCGTATCAATGAGATCTTCTCAAAGGCATGCGCTGACGCTGGGTGTAAGTTTAGTATCAAAGAGATTCGAGAGGTGAAATCATTCGCACCATCGGTCTCTCATTACGTCGTCGATGTAAGGATAGATTAGACCTTTTCTCCGCATCCGCATGCGGTTAGTAGGACATTCATCTTATCACGATAGTCTTCGCCTTCTGCATTTAGAACTCCTTTCACGAAAGGTAGAAGGAACTCACCGAATTCCAGCTCATCTTTGGAATACTTACCGCCTGCATCACCGGAGACGGCAAGCATGAATGCTCTGGCAAGAGAACGGGTCTTGTGATCCTTTGGCATTAGTTTATCCATTTTGGTTCTGAGCATATCAACACCGCCGACTTTTGCAGCTTTGGCGTAACTGTCAGCATATTTGGTGATGATACCCATTTTGCTGAACTCTGGAAGTTTTGAAATAACTTCTGATGATATGTGTTTTAGATGTGCTTCCTTGACAGTTTGTGAAGGATTCATCCTTGATACGTTACCTAATGAGTCAGCGATTTCGTTGGTGGTAAAAGAGGCAATGATGCTGTGATAATTTTTTTCCCATAGTACCGTAAGAGCTTCGGAGGCCTTATCGGTACGGATGATGACCGAATCTGGTTTTCCGGTAAGGTATGCGGACAATGCTTCTTTCTCGATATCGTCTCCTTTGAGGTCTGTCATAAACGTTTTCAGATCAGAACCGTAGTTTTTTGTTCCGATAATGTATGTTGCGACATTGCTCTTCTGTAGTGAGCCAATCTTATCTTTCAATACTAAATTCAATACTCCGATGTCGGTTAATTTTCCACAGGCATATTTATCCAGAATGTCCTTGGAGATCTCTACGGTACTTCCTTCTCCTTCGCTATGGTATTTATGTTCTACAGTGACCTTGATATCATCCTTTGGGTCAATTGCAATAAGTCTTGAGATAAGGAACTGAAATGTTGAAACGTCCTTTGCACAGTCCCTGCAGATACGAATCTCTTTGTTCAGGGATTCAATTTTAAGAACAAGTGTTCCATCCGACGAATGACCACATTGTAATCCGTCATTTTCAAATTCATATGGTGTGTCCCAGAAGGTATCTAGAAGATAATCCTCAGGCATGTTTGGATGATTTGAACAAACAAGGTCCTCGTCAAAAGAGTACATGTGCAGTTTTTTCTTTTTGGCAAAATTGTTGTACAAAAGTAATCTGATCCTTGGATCGTTATAATATTGTGCGCCTATTTGCTTGTCATTGCCTACGCGTCCTCTTTGTGCAAAAGAGACCTCTTCGCCAGCAAGTTTTGCTGTGGCAAGATATGGGATGTTACCTGCTGCGTATAGTGAGATTGCTGCGGCATAGGCCTTGAATATGTCATCGCCTCCTTTTCCAGCCATTTTGACTAGAGATTCAGGATTGTCTTTGAACTTATCAAGGTGGGAGATTCTAGCAAAGGTTTTATCAAAATGACATTTTCTACAATTGCCGGCACATTTAGGTCTGAGCAGACCCGGGTTCTCCCAAAGATTTTTGGACCTTTCAAGGATATCGCTCTCCAATCTTTTTGGAGAATGTTTGATACCTCTGAATCTAATCTTCCTTCCCATGCGAGGTTGTAGACTCTCTTGCGTATTAAATCCTACTGAGTTATCCGAAAGTAGGTTCTAAGGTTATATCCTTTGATGTGATTCTGGCGGCTGATATCTTGGATGAGATCACACTTCATGAGAAAAGAGTAAGAGAATTTCTAGCAAGACCGCCATTCAATAAACGTGGTCTTTCGGATAAAGAAATATCTTTTTTCTGCAACGCTTTTACGCATGACAGTTATACAGCTGAAGCACTCAATCTTGTTATACCTAGGAATGTGCCAGATAATGAAAGATTGGAATTTTTAGGGGACGCGGTCATTGAGTTGATAACGTGTGAGCATATTTTTTTAAATACAGAATTGAAAGAAGGAGAGATGACCGATTTTAAGAAAGGCATTGTTGCTAATAAGAAAATATCTGCCCGTCTAGTCGAAAAGAAATTTGATATAGATTCAATGTTGTTAGTTGGTTGTGGACACCGCAATGCAAAAACCAAAGAGAATATCGTTGGGGAAAATATGCGCGCAGATGCTTTTGAAGCATTGATTGGTGCCACGTTCATAGTATTTGGTTTGGATGAAGCCAGAAGGATTGCAAAAGAATTATTGATTTTGTAGATTTGTTGGAATTATTATTGTCTTTGCTCTTGTGATCAGCAACCTTCTTAAATATTCCACAGTAGGTTCTATTTTTGGTACATATGAACGTGGATGATACAGCGGCTATGATCAAGGATATGACGATCCGCGGAGCGGGTAAGATCGCCAGGACTGGTGTATCCGCTTTATCGGATTTTGTTGGGTCTTATGAGGGCAGGGATATGAAAGCCTTCAGAAAAGACCTTGAAAAGGCGAAAAAGAAGATTCTGGACTCCAGGCCGACCGCTGTTTCGTTATGGAACGGTGTTCATGCAACATTAAAAGGTGTTGAAGAAGCAAAAGATGTTGGTGAGGCCATATCATTGGTGCAGAAGAATGCAAGAGAATTCATTGAGAATTCAACCAAAGCTGTAGAACTAATAGGGAAGATTGGCGCTAAGAGAATTCAGGATGGTGATACGGTGATGACACATTGCAATAGCAGTGCTGCGTTGTCTGTCATCAAAACAGCATATGAACAGGGAAAGCACATTAAGGTATATGCTACAGAATCAAGACCCTGGAGACAAGGAATACTCACGGTAAACGATCTCGGGAAGGCAGGTATAGATACCACGCTGGTAATAGACAGTGCAGTTCGTACGGTCATGACCAAAGTCGACAAAGTATTTGTCGGTGCAGACACGATAACATCGCACGGTGTGCTTGTAAATAAGATCGGAACTTCCCAGTTGGCATTGTCAGCAAATGAAGCACGTGTTCAATTTTATGTGTGTAGTGAGACGTATAAATTTTCACCGATGACACTGTTCGGTGACACTGTTGCAATAGAGGAACGCGGCTTTGATGAAATAGTAAAAAAAGGAGAAATACCAGATTCGGTGAAAATTTATAATCCGGTATTTGATGTTACACCAGCAAAATACATAGATGCGATTATCACAGAACTCGGAGTGATGTCTCCAGGTTCTGTATATGATGTTCTGGTAAGACAGTTGGGCGAAAGGATCTTTCAGATTAAGGAGTGATGGAGATGAAAACGTATTCTTATATGCATTTGAATGAGAACGTGGACATAGATTCGTATGTTATCTGCGATTATAGAGTGACAACGGCACTTCCTATGACCATGGCTGCAGAGGCTATTGCAGCAGAGCAGTCTACGGGAACATGGACTGGTATCACCACACTGAAAGATGATATTTTTGAGAAATACGGTGCCAAGATCTTAAAAATCAACGGTGATATGATCACGATTGCGTATCCTACGGATGATTTCAGCATCGAGGTTGGTGCTGTACCGCAGATACTGAGTGTTATCGCAGGAAATTTGTTTGGTCTTGAATCTATTGGAAAACTCAGGTTAGAGGATGTATCTTTTCCTAAAAGCATTACAAGTCAATTCAAAGGACCAAAGTTTGGTGTAGATGGACTTAGAAAGATCTTGGAGCGTCCGGAAAAACCGTTGGTGGGTACGATAGTGAAACCGAAGATAGGGCTACCCCCCAAAGAGACAGCAAATTATGTTTATGAAGCAGGAGCGGGCGGATTGACCAACAGTAA
The DNA here is from genome assembly GCA_041654195.1 of Candidatus Methanomethylophilaceae archaeon. Lineage (GTDB taxonomy): Archaea > Thermoplasmatota > Thermoplasmata > Methanomassiliicoccales > Methanomethylophilaceae > JBAZDV01. The sequence continues at coordinate 6,492 of JBAZDV010000014.1, forward strand.
GGATGATGAAACACTTGTCGATCAAAAATTCTGTCCGATCGAAGCTCGTACCGTTGCAGTTGCTGAGGCGTTAGACAGATTGAAATCTGAAGGTCACATCATGCTTCACGCAATCAATGTCAGTACAAGTGGAGATAAGATCGTTGAACTGGCCGAGAAGGTGCAGGGTTGGGGTGCCAAACAGATAATGGTCGATGTGATCACGTGTGGTTTTGCTGCAGTCCAGGCATTGGCCGAGGATCCATCGATCAAAGTGCCCATTCATGTTCATAGAACTATGCACGGTGCGATGACCAGAGACCCATTACACGGAATCTCAATGTTGCCCATTACCAAATTGGTGCGTATGTGCGGAGGGGATGCATTGCACATTGGCACTCTTGGAGTTGGAAAGATGTCTGGTAATGTTAAAGGTGATCACAGCAATCTGGATGCATGTTTGGATAGGTCTGTGCCATACAAGACGGTCATGCCCGTATGTTCAGGAGGAGTATTTCCAGGAATGATAGGTAAGATGATCACTGTTTCCGGAATGAATGTTCAGATACAGGCTGGCGGCGGTGTCGCAGGACATCCTGGTGGTGTAAGGAAGGGAGCAATGGGGATGTGTCAGGCAGTTGATGCGGCCTTCCTGGGAATCCCAGTTGACGAATATGCAAAGACCCATGATGAACTTTATATCGCTTTGGAAAAATGGGGAATGAAATGAAGCTAAGGACAAGATTCTTTGATGTAGACTCTTCAGAGCCAAGGGTCATAATACATGATGACGATTGTATAGAGATCGGTGTAAAGGAGATGGACCGTGTTCGTTTGGACGGTCAAAAAACCTTAGTGGCATTGGTAAGTAGATCGGATACTATTGTTAAACGCGGAGAGATCCTCGTAACTGAACAAATAATGAAAAAAATCGGTGCGAAAGAAGGTGAAGAGATCAATGTTGTCTACTCATCTAAACCAGAATCTGTCAGGAGTATCAAGAAGAAAATGGATGGAGAGAAGCTCTCCAAGGAAGAGATAGCATCTGTTGTCAATGATATTCTCGATGCGAAATTATCGTTGATAGAGATATCGGCATGGTTGACCGCACTGTATATCAGAGGAATGGATGTCGAGGAAATAGCGAATTTTACCACTGCCATGGTAGATACAGGCGACCGCATAATATTCGATCGTCAGCCAGTATTTGATTTTCATAGCGTTGGAGGCGTTCCAGGTAATAAAGTAACACCGATTGTCGTTTCCATTGTAGCAGCAGCAGGATTGATGATTCCCAAGACGTCGTCACGTGCCATCAGCAGTGCATGCGGAACATCTGATTTTGTGGAAACGTTCTGTAATGTAGAGTTAGATGCGGCCACACTGAAAGAAATATCGGAGACGGTGGGTGGGGTACTTGCATGGGGAGGATCGATGAATCTTGCACCGGTAGACGATGCCGTAATCAAGGTGGAATATCCGCTGGGTATCAATCCGCGTGCACAGATGCTTGCTTCGATCATGAGTAAGAAGGTTGCCATAGGTGCAACCAATCTGCTTGTAGATATTCCAACAGGTGCCGGTACCAAGGTAAAGACGATCGAGGAGGCCAGGGCGTACGTGAGGGATTTCATGGACCTTGGACGTATGCTTGGTATGCATGTGGAATGTGCCATTACATACGGTGATCAGCCAGTTGGTTCTGCTATCGGGCCGAAGTTGGAAGCTATAGAATGTATTCGTATCCTAGAAGGTTGCAAACATCCTGCCAGCGTCATAGAAAAAGCATGTGACCTTGCAGGCATCATCCTTGAGATGGGCGGAATTCCATATGGTGCTGATAAGGCGAGAGAGATATTAGAATCTGGAGAGGCACTGAAGAAGTTCCGTGAGATCGTTGCTGCGCAAGGCGGAAATCCTAACATAACAGCAGATGATCTCAAGCCAGGAGAATATGTGCTTGACATACTTGCTATCAAATGCGGATATGTGCATTCGATAGCAAATAAGGACCTAGTTCAGATAGCAAGGGCTGCAGGCGCGCCAAACGACAAAGGTGCTGGGATCCTTGTAGAAAAGAAAAAAGGTCAAAGAGTTGAAAAGGGGGAGGTCCTCTTTAAGATATATGCTGACAACGAGGCAAAGTGCAATCGTGCCAAAGATATGGCATTGCGTCTTCATCCAATCGACATCGAGGGAATGTTGATCGAAAAAGTATCAGGAAAGACAGTAAACTGATCTCTCAAAAGAATGGTGTTTGGAAGTTATATCATGATGATCATCAGTGAAAGGATCAATGGATTGTTCAAATCCATAGGTAAAGCCATCGATAACAAAGATGCGAATGCGATACAAAAGGTCGTGATCAGACAGATCGAATGCGGAGCTAATGCATTGGACCTCAATATAGGTCCTGGAAGAGGAACCGAGGGCCCAGATACTATGAAATGGTTGGTCCAGGCAGTCCAGGAGGTCACAGATCTTCCGTTAAGTATCGATTCACCCAGCATTAAGACCCTGGAAGCAGGATTGGGAGCATCTAAAAACTCGACGATCATCAATTCAACAACAGCAGAAATGGAAAAAATGGCGAAAATATTTCCTCTTGCAGCTCAGTATAATTCTGATATCATTTGTCTAACTATGGACGAACGCGGTGTTCCTAATGATGCGGATAGTCGTGCCGAGATGGCTATGCTCATGATTATGACCGCAATGGAGTACGGAGTAATGCCAGAGAAGATCCTTTTAGATCCACTCATCCTTCCTGTAAGCGCGGCTCAGGACCAGGGAAAGAAAGTTATAGAATCCCTGAAAATGTTTCAGATATTGAACGATCCTGCACCAAGGACGGTGGTGGGTCTAAGCAACATATCTAACGGTGCATCCGATAGATCATTGATAAATAGGACTTTCTTTGCCATGTTGGCGGGGGCAGGACTCACTGCAGCAATCATGGACCCGGAAGATAAGGAGTTGATGGATGTTATGAAGACGACTGATATCCTTTTGAATAACAAGTTGTATTGTAACGGATATCTCAGGGATTAGGAATGAGGTTTGCTTTTTCAAGTAAAGGACGTACGCTTGAGTACCAGTTCACGGGCATCATGTGAATGCCCGCAACGCCCTTTACGTTTCTGAGATGTTCTATTGTTTCTGATGCAATTTTAAGGCCCTCGGTTTCTTCATCGAGTGCAGAAGACATCCTTTTTATGAAATAATTTGGAATGATCGTACCGGGTACGTTGTTAGCCATAAATCTGGTCATCTTAAGACTTTTCACTGGGAGAACCCCAACAATCAATTTTGTGTTACCAAGTATCTTTTGTTTAAGGATGGCATTGATCCAATCGTCAAATGTCTCTAGATCAAAGATGGATTGAGTTTGTATGAACTGAGCACCAGCGATACATTTATTCTTCAATCTTATAAGATGAAGTTCCTGAGGTTGACCGTAAGGATTTGCAGCGGCACCCAGGAATAAGGATGGAGGGGTCTGTAGTTTATCGCCGCTCCAAAGTATCGCTTCATCTCTCATTTTCTTAAGGATCATCAGTTCTTGGGTCGAATCAATATCGAAAACGTTCCTTGTATCAGGTTGATTACCAAAGGATTGGTGATCGCCTGATATGCAGAGGATGTTTCTGATCCCTAGTGCATGGGCACCCAATACATCTGATTGAATGGCGATCCTGTTTCTGTCTCTGCAGGCGATTTGCATGATCGGTTCCATATTTTCTCTGAGACAAAATACGCTACCTGCCAGACTAGAAAGTCTTACTGTTGCGGTTTGATTGTCCGTCACGTTATAAGCATCAGCACAGCCCTTCAATTGGCGTATTTTTTTTAAGAGGTCGTCACCTGAAGCAGATTTCGGAGGCCCTAGTTCTGCGGTAACAACAAATTGATTTTTTGAAAGTTTTTCCTCGAGTTTGCTGACTGACATGTATTTACCTAGCCCTTACGGTTCTTACACCACCGCTGTGACTCTTTGACCAGTCCTTGGGAGGCGTCAAAATCAAAAGGTCATCTAATTTTCCTTTTGCTTTTAATGCTTCATACACTAGATTCCAGACGCAATCAAGATCAGAATTCACTTCGCATTTACCATTTACAGAGCCACCGCATGGACCATTCTGTAGTCCTTTGGCACATCTTGCTAGAGTGCATATCCCTGCAGTTTTGTGAATTGTACAATCGCCACATCCGATGCATTTTTCTTTGTAAATTCCATGTTTTTCTGGTGCGCCCATATTAGATGTGTTGATCCCGGGGACTATATTGGACAATGGATAGAATTCAGACATCATTTGTGCGCCAATGCTACATCCTAGAGACAGAACAACATCGCAATTTGCAACATCTGTCGCAATGGTTTCCTCATATTTTCTTTCACACTGTCTTTTCAATGTGAGACCTTTGATTTTCCAATCATTCCCATGAGATTTGGAATGTTGTCTGAGCTCTGCCACCATGTCTTTGACCTCTTCCTTCCCTCCGGCGAGGGCGACGGTCATACATGAATCACATCCGACCACAAGAATCCTTTTTCCATTGTGTGATTCAATGAGATCGCATATCTCTTGCAGTGGTTTTTGCTCTCCGATGATCATTTGGTCACCTTTAGGAGCCTTTAGTGCGTCTCATAGATATAACATTGTTTAGTATTGCAGGAACACAAACAATAAAAAGTCGGTACAGTAGTTTAGAGTCGATGCGCACATTATGTTTTACAATTGACCTGGATAGGGATGTGAACAATGCTGTCTCAGGTTCTTCTGCAGCGATTTCGATCGACAGGGGATGTGGTAGTTCTCCAAGATTCGAATCTTCTAAGAAAGGAACCGAGAAGCTCGTTGAATTACTGGATGAGATGAACATCAAAGCAACATTTTTTGCTGAGGCCAGAACATTATCGAATACGCATATCGGGAATTTTCTTTCAGGTCAGGAGATAGCACTTCATGGATTGGATCATGAAGATTTTACCGGAACAAAAACTGGAATTCAAATGGAAGAAGGTGAAATGAGAGAGATCATCGAGAGGGCAATTTCAATGATTCGAGATGAGGTTGGTTATCAGCCGTCTGGTTTCAGAACACCTTACATGGATCCCAATGAGATCCTAATGGAAGCGCTTCCAGAATACGGAATACGATACGATTCTTCATATTATGCGTACCTTCAACCCAAGATGTTGCCCTATCGTCATAACGGCATGTTGGAGATCCCTGTTCTTAAAGGAAGAGATGAAAAAGGGAAGAACATAACATCATATCTTTGGCCGATGCATGAAGGCAACAGATCTTCGAGTGATTTTATCGCTATGGGAAAACAACTAAAAGAAGGGGTATTTGTTCTTGCTACACATTCTTGGCACATTGTGGAAGGAAGGGAGAAGGGTATCATGGATGATGATGCTGTAAAGAGAAACATCAGTAACGTTCGTGCAGTTTTGGAAGGTCTTATGGATGAGGGTTATATTTTGAAGACAATGTCAGATGTTTCCAAAGAATTCTGAATGTATTCCATGGTGTCAATGTATGCAGACCTAAGTAATATATAGAAACGTGGCAATCATTTGCTGGGGTCGGAATGAGTTTTAAGTTGATTAGCGGAAAAGATGTTTCGTCAGAGATATACGATGAACTCAGGGTGAGAATACAGACGTTGAAGATAAAAGGCGTTACGCCTGGGTTAGCTGTAGTCTTGGTTGGTGAGGACCCTGCTTCACAGACCTATGTCAGAATGAAGGGTAAAAAGTGTGAAGAGTTGGGGATGCATTCTGTTACTGTGATACTTCCAGAGAAAACATCTGAAGCAGAACTTCTTAAAAAAATCGAAGAATTGAATAAAGATAATTCGGTCCATGGGTTTTTAGTTCAACTTCCGTTACCTAAACATATCAATGAAAACAATGTGATAGATGCTATTGATCCTAAGAAGGATGTCGACGGATTCCATCCTGAGAGTGTAGGGCATATGCTTATCGGTAACCCTACATTTTTGCCTGCAACACCTGCAGGCATACAGCAGATGCTGATCAGATCGGGAATAGAAACAGCCGGAAAACATGTCGTAGTGGTAGGGAGGAGCAACATTGTTGGAAAACCAATAGCCGTACTCCTGATGCAGAAAGGCAAAGGCGGAGATGCGACCGTTACAATAGTGCATTCAAAGACTAGGGATTTGGCAGATATAACGCGTCAGGCAGACATTTTGGTCGCAGCAATAGGAAAACCCAATTTCATCACGAAGGATATGGTAAAGGAGGGAGTTGTCGTAATAGACGTAGGAACCAATAAGATACAAGATCCGACAAGTTCGAAAGGATCTAGATTGGTCGGAGATGTGGATTTTGAGAACGTCAAAGATGTAGCATCGGCGATAACACCAGTGCCCGGCGGGGTAGGTCCGATGACCATATGTATGCTCATGGCCAACACAGTAAAGGCCGCAGAGCAGGTACTTCAACAGTAAGCTAACGAAGTGATAAAATGATGCGAGAATGTGAAGAGCACGGATATTTCCGTGAGGAATTTTGTCCAATCTGCGGAGAGGAAGGCAAATTTCAAATGAATGATTTCGAATTAGAAAGGCTCGGAAGAACGATTGCAGGGATATTGAGGCATGGAAGATTTGACCTTGAGATGGACGAACAGGGGTTTGTAAAGATCAAAGATATTGTGGCTACGATACAGGACAGTAACGATCGTATGCATTGGCTGAGGCCGCATCATATCATTGCTCTTGTGGAAACGGATCCAAAAGGAAGATATCAGATCTCAGGTGATAGTGTGAGAGCGACCTATGGTCATACGATCATGCTTGACCTTAAGCTTCCGACGGATAATATTCCGGACGAGCTGTATTATCCAACCACACAGGAAGAAGCAGATATCATTCTCGAGGCAGGACTTCTGCCCTCTGATAGATCAATGGTTCATTTATCACTGACATATGATGATGCGTTCAAAGCGGGTTCTGTTCGTGTGGATGATCCAGTGATTCTTGCAATAGATACAAATTCATGTTTTGAACAGGGATATGATATCGGAAGGGCGGCCAAGACAGTGTTTCTTTGTAAACAGGTTCCTGCGGATTGTCTCAAGGTCATTCACGAAGAAGAATTGGAATAAGGTGTTGACATGAGTAATATTCTAAGGCCGGACCAGGTTGCTGGAAAATATGGTAAATT
>JBAZDV010000015.1:0-13553 GCA_041654195.1 Candidatus Methanomethylophilaceae archaeon
ATAACCCCAAAGTACTGGGATTATGTCCAATCCGCCTATGGCTTCCTGGCGTGTTTCTACTTTGTCCAGTTTCATATCTTCTATTTTCTGTGCAATAACAAGCCCAATGGCATCATCGGACATTATTGGGCTTCCTAATCCGATCACAATGATATTATCCGAGAGTTGATTCATCGATTGGCACCTCTTTTTTCTTTTTTCTCTTGTTGATTATTCCGAGAATGCTCAAAAATATGATTGGTGCCAAAGCTATCAATGCAATGATACCAAATCCATTTATTACTGCTTCTGCACCAGTATACTTTGCACTTGCGATGCCCGTATACATCGATAACAATATTGCAACGGACATGGGCCCCGTTGCTACACCTCCTGCATCAAAAGATATGCCAATCATATCGCGGTCACCAAGCCATATCAGAATAATTGCAATGATATAGCCCGGTACGATGATGTAGATGAAAGGGATGTTGTAGACGATCTTGGCCATTGCAATTGCGACAAATAATGAGACACCCAAGGAAATTACCATAAAAATAAGTTTACTTGAAAACAATCCCTGGGATGAGGTTTCGATCTGTTTACCTAGGATATGCATTGCAGGTTCTGAGATCACGACAAGGAAACCAAGTAAAAATCCCAATGGAATAAGCCAATTACTGTCGTATAATTGTCCACCGAGATTGATTGCAGTGGGCATAAATCCCGAATATATTCCAGTAAGGAATATTACGACACCTAGGCCCGCAGTACCAACGCCTTTTGCCATGTTTTTTACGGCAGTCCACGAGTACATGAGGAAAGCTCTCTGAAAAAAAGCAAAAAAGATAATTAGCGGAACTAATGCGATAATGACACTTGATAAAGAATTGATAAATTCGGATGTCAGGAGTTCAATGCTTAAGGTTAAACTGCTTTCTTCTGCAGTTACGGCATCAGGCAGTGAATTGGCAGAAAATATGCCCACTATGAGTAGCGTAATTACCGGGCCTATGGATGCGAGGCCAATCATTCCAAAACCATCCATTTCCGTTCTGGATGCACCGATTGAGCAAATGCCGATACCTAATGAAAGTAGTATTGGAATGGTCATTGGACCTGTAGTGACACTACCTGCGTCGAATGCAATACCGAGGAATTCTGTAGGGGCCAGAAATGTCAAGATGACGATTATTACATAGCTTATTGTTATGATGAGCTTCAATGAAAGATTATATATTATCTTGAATGCGGCTATGATGAGAAATATTGCAACACCTGCTGCAATGGCATAAACAAGCATTTGGTTGTTGATGCTGCTAAATATTGAATGTACCTGTTCGCCAAATACGGCCACATCGGGTTCTGCAACGGTGATGAGGAAAGATATCATGAAAACGACAGCTATCATGAATAGGTGAGATTTTCTCTTTGGAATCTCAGCACCTATTGCTTTAACTGTAGGGTTGATTCCTGACTGAACGCCGTAAAGGAATATTGTAAATCCGATGATTACTAAGGCTATACAAAAAATGAACAAACCTAATTCATCTATAGCACTACCCAATACCACTACCTGAAGGATCAGGAGCATAATAGCAATTGGTAGAGTGGAAGTGTTGACTTCCTTGAAAATATCCTTTACCAATCCCATGATTCACTATATGTAATTGCGTATAAATAATAATTGAAAACGGAAAATCTGGCATAGAAAGGTAATTTATGCAATAGGACGATTGTACATCGTGGACATAGAGATCAAGACATCAATGGTTGTAAATGGCCAGAATATTACTAGCAGACAGTTAGAGGTATTAGAAGCCATCCATCTCAATGGTAGCAAGACGGCCGCTGCCCGATCATTGGGCATCTCAGCTCCTGTCGTCCACAGGTACATGGCCTTGATGGAAGAAAACACAGGTATGACGTTGATGGCTTCTACACCTACAGGCACCGAACTTACTGAGGTAGGTCTAAGGATTCTGGAAACAGCTAAGATCATGAATCTCAGATGTCATACGGAGAAAGGATTCACAGTTGCATGCTCCCCAGTGACCGAAGAACTTTTGATGTCTGTGATCTCATCAACAAAAACGAAGGCCGATCTGATAATATCTGACGATAACATGAATCTTAAGTTACTGAAGGAGGGATTGGTCGATATCATCATACTAGATGACCCTGTGTATCTCTTTGATGCTGATGATTTTGAATGGGCAGAGATTGGATATATGGATATGATACATGTTTACAACGGGTCTTCGTACATCAGGTATAGATATGGTGCACAGAGGATCGCATATGACCATCTTGATCTGGAAGGCATCGTGTATAAGGTGGATGCAGAGACGTGCCTTCTTTCGGATCTTATCAACTCAGGCAAGAGTTTTTTTGTCGATGAATTTTTGCTTTTAAAAAAAGGAATCAAAATCAGAAGTGCTACTGACAAGAAGTTACTGAGGCACTCGATAACAGCCGTATATCGCAGGGATAGTAAAGAGATATCACGCATGCTGAAAGCGCTTCAGAACAAGCGTCTTGATTAGTATTATCTTTACAGGTAATACTCACGATAGTTTACCATTCTTAATTAAATACTTTGTAGTAAGTGCACGGGTAGGTATTTACTATGGTTACACCAAACCCTGCATTTGCAAGCGAACTTGCCGCCTATGGCGGAGAGAACGCTAAAATGTGCTTCCAGTGTGGAACTTGCACTGCAAGTTGCCCGTCCGGAAGAGAGACCGCGTTCAGGACCAGGAAACTCGTAAGAATGGCGCAACTCGGACTCAGAGAAGAGATGATTTCCAGTGAGGATCTTTGGCAGTGCACGACTTGTTATGCGTGTCAGGAGAGATGCCCCCGCGGAGTTCAGATTGTTGATGTCGTTATTGCAATTAGAAATATTGCGGTTGCGAGCGGTAAGATATATGCAAATCATAAGAAGACCGGTGAAAACCTTCTGAAATACGGGCACACAGTGTCCATTAATGATAAGGTCAAAGCGCAGAGAGCGGAACTCGGACTTCCTGAGGTTCCTCCGACAGTTTTGGCAAATGAGAAAGCAAAGGCAGACCTTGATATTATCCTTAAGGCTACTGGATTCGATAAACTCATTGGGTGATTTAAATGGCTAAATACGCATTTTTCCTCGGTTGCATTGCACCTCTCAGGTATCCTGGTATTGAGAAATCAACAAGGGTCGTATGTGAAAAACTCGGTATTGAACTCGTCGATCTTACAGATGCGAGCTGTTGCCCTGCTCCTGGTGTAATCAAAGCATTTGACAAGAAAACGTGGCTTGCTGCTGCAGCAAGGAACCTTGCACTTGCGGAGAAGAAAGGTCTGGACATCATAACAATCTGTAACGGCTGTTATGGTTCATTATTCGATGCAGCTTACGAGCTTCATGAGGATAAGGCCCTTCTCGCAGACGTCAACAAGATTCTTGCAAAGATTGGAATGGAGTACAAAGGAACAACCAAGGTAAGGCACTTTGCAGAGGTCCTTTACAACGAGGTCGGAATCGAAGTAATCAAATCTAAGATCACCAAGCCTCTCGAGTACGAGGTTGCGGCATTCTACGGATGCCATTTCCTTAAGCCCAGTAAGATCAAACAGTTGGATGATCCTGAGAATCCTCATATTCTTGACGACCTCATTGAAGCTACTGGTGCGAAAAGCATGCCTAGGAAGCAGAGGACAATGTGTTGCGGTGCTGGGGGAGGACTCAGAGCAGGATTCCCCAACACGGCGATGAAGTTCACCAAGACAAATCTTGAGAATATCAAAGAGTCTGGTGCAAAGTATATCATCGATGTTTGTCCGTTCTGTCATTTGCAATTTGATTTGGGTCAGAAAGATCTGGGATTCTCTTTCCCTGTTCTTCATCTGTCTCAGCTTTATGGTATTGCAATGGGTATGGATGCAAAAGAGCTCGGATTGTCTGCGCACCAGACACCTGTTAAGCTCTGAATATATTTTAGGGGGCTTTGCCCCTTCTTTTCATCAATATTTTTTGGTTCAATTTTACTGGTAAGGTAATTGTTTGTAAAGACGATGGATGAATCTCTAGCTGTGTTGATTTCGTATTTTTTTGAGCAAATAATATATACTAGCGGTACCAACCATAATGTACAATATTTTTACAATCATGATAATAAAAAACATGCTGGCTAAAGAAAAAAATCTGTCTTTGCATTAAAAATCATTGATGTCTCTAGTAACAAACCCTTTTATACATTCAGTGAATCCTTCCCTCATTGAATCAAGGAGGATTCTGATGGCAGCAAAGAAATCAAAAGTAACGTCCCGTAAAGTGAAGGACAAGTGGAAGGCAAAAGAATGGTACAAAGTACATGCACCTCGCATGTTCAATGAGGTCGAGATTGGAGAGACCCCTGCAGTCGACATCGAGACATTGTATGGAAGGACCGCAGAGGTTACCGTTCAGGAACTTACTGGTGATTTCTCAAAGATGCACATTAAGATGAGATTCCAGATTACGTCGGTCGATGGTTATAACGCTAAGACCGTATTTATTGGACATGACCTCACTAGCGATTACGTCAGAAGGTTGACCAGAAGGAAGAAGACCAAGACCGATCACGTTGTAGATGTTACGACCACTGATGGGTTTGTAATTAGAATTAAGCCCATGTCAATCGCGGAGAAGCGTATCCAATCTTCACAGGAAGATGCAATGAGGCGTATCATGGGTGAGTCACTCAATGAAATGGGAAAGACCATGAGCCTTTCAGACATCGTCAAGACGATCGTTTCCGGTGAGATGGCAAAGACTGTTGCAAAAGCATGTCGCATTATAATTCCGATCAAACGCATTGAGATTCGTAAGAGTCAGATCCTTGTCGTAGGACAGGGCGAACCCGAATCTATCGTGGCTATTGTAGAACCTAAGGCCGAAGTCTCTGAGGAGACGGACGGAGAAGCTGAAGAAGCATCCGAAGTCACTAAAGAAGTGGCTGAGCCTGAAGAGATAGCTGAGTAAGCAAACTCCAGGTCCTCCTGATAAACCTTTTTTACAAACATATTACACATGCCGAGGTGGCTCAGCCTGGTGGAGCGTCGGACTCATAGGGTACTGGTCAACAGACCTCTCCAGGGAAATCCGAAGGTCATGGGTTCGAACCCCATCCTCGGCACTTATCATTCTTCTACTTCGCAGGTATGCTGAAGTTTTTACTGTTAACCATAAATAGGCACGATTCAATCTAACCAGACATGAGGCTCATTATAACTACAGGTAAGGGGGGAGTCGGTAAGACCTCCGTATCGGCAGCAACGGCCAGGAGAACGGCTGCCATGGGATATAGGACATTGGTAATGAGCACTGATGCTGCACATTCATTGGCAGATTCGATGGAGCTTAAATTAGATGGTAAGATCACAAATATATCACCTAATCTTGACGCATTGGAAATAGACATCATCTATGAGATGAGGACAAAATGGAGAGAGATTCAGGATTACGTTTCTTTGTTTATGGAATCCCAAGGGATGGAAAGTCTTTCTGCAGAGGAAATGGCCATTCTACCGGGGATGGAATTAATTTCAGCTTTGATGTATGTTTTGGATTTTGAGAAGAATGATGTCTATGATGTGGTCATCATGGATACTGCACCTACCGCTGAGACATTGAGGCTCTTGAGTTTCCCAGATATTTCACAGTGGTATATCGACAAGTTATACTCTCTTCTTAAGAAAATAATTGCTATTGCAAGACAAACCGTTGGCAGGATAATCGATCTTCCCATTCCGTCAAAAGAGGTCATGAACAGTCTAGAAGATATTATGGACAAGATGTCTGCTGTCAAAATAATACTGGAAGATCCGAAGAAAACGACCGTTCGTTTGGTTATTAATCCTGAACGTATGGTCATAAGTGAGACGATGCGTGCATATTCATATCTGTGTCTTTACAACAAGACGGTAGAATGTTTGATTGTCAATCGTATTTATCCGAAAGATATGGAAACAGACTATTTTAAGAAAAAATTAGTGGAACAGGAGAAGTATCTGGAGACAATCCATCAGGCGTTTGATCCATTGAAGATGATGTATGCATACCAACAGCCCACAGAGATGATCGGAGGCGATAAGCTTGATATGCTCGCAGACATGATCTATGGGGATTCGGATCCAACAGAGATATATGCAACAGAGAGTCCCATGAAGTTCGTAACTGAAAATAATATTGACATGATCATTCTGAAACTTCCATTTGCCGAGAAAAATCAGGTGGAATTATTTAAGTCAGGTGATGATTCGATAGTAGTGCATGTTGGAAGTCAGAAAAGGACAATCAATCTTCCGATGACATTGGCCAAGGAAGAAATGATCGGTGCTGAGCTAAAAGATCATGTGCTTAAAATAAAGTTTAAGAGGGAGTCAAATGAGCAAAAGTGAAGCGGATTCAGATTTTGAGAAATTTGTTCTTGAGAACAGTGAGAAGATAATCGCTGTGTTGAAGGCACAGAAAAACGATGCAGAGGTCCTCTTCAGTGATGAAAAGGCAAAAGTTGAGGACCTTGCCAAGATGAATAAAGAGAAGATCGAGGAATATGCCGATGCTAAAAAAGCAAAAGTCGAAGAAGTAGCGATCGGTGTTTTCGGTGCTGTTGCCAATCCTGTTGTTCAAAGACATTTTATCAAAATGGGAATGGAATTTATGATGGGTATGGACGAAATGCTAAAGGCTATGCCGATGCCCGAAGCAATGAAAAAGACCTGGGAATCAGCCACCGATGCCAGAGATATATTTACAGATAGCTATTGTGACGTCAATCCAAAATGCCAGACAAAAAAGAAAGGTACCAAGAAGATTGAGCTGGAATGAGATGGACCTAAAGAACGGGACCATTGCTGTTAAGGCCGCAAGAAAGGTCATAGAATCCGAGACAGACGGTAAAAATATAGATATTGAGTTTCCAGAGACATTCGCGGGTTGTAGCGGTGTCTTTGTAACTATTAAGACATACCCTGAATTGGAACTTAGAGGCTGTATTGGATTTCCTGAACCATTCTATTCATTACAGGATGCATTGATCTATTCGGCCCAGTCTGCATGTCACGATCCAAGATTCCCAGATCTTACACATGAAGAGGCTGATAATTGTGTTGTGGAAGTTACAGTCCTAACTGTGCCCAAACTTATAGAAACAAAGGATAAGGCCAAATTGCCTGAGTTGATAGTGATTGGTAGGGATGGATTAATGATTGAATTAGGGAGCATGAGAGGGTTGCTGCTTCCGCAGGTTCCAATCGAGTGGGGATGGAATGTAAAACAATACCTGGCACAGTTGTCATTAAAGGCAGGGTTGCCTATTGACGCATGGAAATATGAGAAGTCTATGATTTATTCCTTCAAAGGAGAAATATTTTCAGAGAAGACTCCAAAAGGAGAAATAGAAGAGAGGTAAAGGGATGGATCTGGTCTTAGAAGGAAGGATGTTCGTTAACGGTGATTTGAAAAATACTGCCGTTGGGATTGAAGATGGAAAGATCGTTACTGTCGGTAATATCGTAAGAGGCGGAGACGAAAGAATCGACCTTGGCAGCAAGGTGATCCTTCCTGGATTTATGGATCCTCACGTTCATTTCAGGGATCCTGGGCTTACGCAAAAAGAAGACTTCAGAACTGGTACGGAATCTGCTGCATTTGGTGGTGTTACATGTATTTTGGACATGCCCAATACAAAACCGCCTGTGACAGATCTTTGTTCTTTCAAAGAAAAAAAACAAGCTGTGCATTCTAAAGCCTATGTAGATTATGGATTGTTTGCTGCACTCACTCCGGATTGCAATGTACCATTATTAGCCCCGTTGGTAGTAGGATTCAAATTATTCATGGGTTCTACAACAGGAAATATCCTGATGAACGATGATAACGACATTTACAGGGTCATGTATGATGTTGCCAAAACGGATAGGAGGGTAAGTGTCCACGCTGAAGACAATTCAATGATCGGTAGAGGTCCTGAGACAGATAATTGGGAGCATTTAAAAAATCGTCCGTTGGAAGCAGAATACAATGCCATTAGAAGACTTGGGCGTTTCAAAGGAATGAAAATAAATATATGTCACATCACTAATGCTCAATCTCTGGCACTTGCATCATCTTTTGGTTTTAGTACTGAAGTGACCCCGCATCATTTGTTCTTTGCTGCAGATGAATTTCATGGTACGGAGTATAAGGTTAATCCTCCTTTGAGAGTTCAGAAGACACGTGACGAGTTGTACAAAGCATTTAGGGAAGGCAAAGTAACAATGTTCGGGACAGATCATGCGCCACATACCATGGTCGAGAAATCGCAAGATTATGAGTCGGCACCTGGGGGAATTCCGGGTATAGAGACCACAATTCCAATCTTTATGAATCTTGTTAAGAAGGGAACCTATCCATTGAAAGAATTAGTTCGTATGGGTGCGGAGAATCCAGCCAAGATGTTTGGTGCAGGCAAAGGAAAGATAGCAGTAGGATACGATGCGGATTTTTCAATATTTGACATGCAGAAAATGACAACGATCAATGTCGATAAACTTCATAGTAAGGCTGGTCATACGCCGTATGAGGGTTGGGAAGCGATTTTCCCCGAAATGGTGATCGTGAGAGGGAAAATGCAAATAAATGGCGGTGAGTTCTGCGGAGCAAAGATCGGAGAGGACATTCGTGGTAAACATTGAGATAGACTATTCAGAAGTTATTGGAAAGAAGGCAGAATGCCCTGAAAAATGTGGTATGTGTTGTCTTTGTCAGCCTGAGGTCCTTCCTGAAGAAAGATATTTTTTCAGGACGAATTTTCCTAAGGCGTTAGTAAAAAGTAAGACCGAAGATCAGCATTTTGCTGTGGCGATGAAAAAGGGAGCAGGTTCGTGTATTTTTCTAAATAAAAGAAGATGTGATATTTATCAGAACAGACCTACTTTCTGTAGACAATTTCCATATCATTTCTACATAGGCGATCGTATCAGAGTAGAAATGGATCTTTCGTGCAGAGGCGTTTGGAGCGGAAAAGGTAATAATGCCATCGATGAAGCAAAAATATTGGCAGAGAGATCAGAAAAGAGACTGATCAGCGAATATAAGGAAGCATCCAGTGTCTACAAGGAATTTTATTCGATCTGTAAAGAAGCGGGCGTATTTTCAGATCCATCCATTTTAAGAATGTCTGTTTCTGAAAATCTTTCTAAATTTGTAGATTTTGCATTCTTGGCCAAGATAATGGAATCATCATTGGAGGAACCGCGTATGGCGCTCAGCAACATCATACCAGATTCCAATTACGAAATAAAAGAATTGGAAGATGCGGCAAGAGATGCGGCAATGGGCTCTTTGGGTTCTCAGGATCCGCTTAGCGTTCCTGTATATTGCGATGAATATTGGAGTTGGAATATGTTCATGGCGAGTGAGAATGCCATTGAGTGGGCGGTCATGGATGACAATGGTGATCTTCATCACAAAGGATTTGTAGATACAGCGGAGATAAGACTCCAAGAACCAGACGAAAATGGAAAAAAGGTTCTGATGGATTATATTTCCGTACTGAACGGCAGAGATAGTTTCCTTGGAAGTGTGTTCTACACGATGGATCAGTTGGAATATGAAGATGACATGGCCAATGCATATTATGGTTCTTTGGCAGTAACTGTACTGGACCTTCTCTGGAGGGCATCGTTGTTGAATTATTTTATGGGAACTGGAATGGGAGCAGAAGGTATCAGAGAAGCAATAATCTTTTATGATATGGATCGTCTGGATGCACCTACCATAGGGGCGTTTGTTTAAGGCTTGCGCCTTCCTATAATATAGGAGAGAGAAGTAGATACTTTCATATAGTCAATGGATTATGGACTTTCTGGTGGCTTAAGAATGATCAAACCCTTAGCAGTCCTTCAGGCAGCAGCCAACAAGAATGTCATTGTTGAGTTGAAAGGAAAAAGAGAGTACAGGGGTGTTCTTGATGGATACGATCCTCACATGAACGTGGTACTCAAGAATGTCGAAGAATTCCAAGAGGGAAAATCGATAAGGAAGCTTAACACCGCCATTGTCCGCGGAGACAATGTCATTTACATATCACCATAAGGAGAGATAAATAATGGGAACAGGAACACCAGCACAGGGAAGACACAACAAATTCAAGACACACATCCCCTGCCGCAGATGCGGAAAACGCTCCTACCAGGCAAGGACCGGAGTGTGTGCATCCTGCGGATACGGCAAGACCGCTAAATTAAGGTCTTACAGTTGGGCGAAGACACATTAGACGAGGTTTGTCTATATGACAGGGCCTAAGCACAGCTGTGGCGTCGTTGGAATGTATGCTACAGGTAACGTGGTTTCGTTGTTGCATAAGGCCCTTTGCGTAATCCAGCACCGCGGACAGGAGTCCGCAGGGATATCCGTTTTTGATGGAAAAGGTATCCGTACGGTCAAGGATAACGGTTTGGTCACTATCGCGTTGAACGAGCATAACCTTGCTGACATGGATGGCCTGTGTGGTATAGGTCATGTGAGATATTCCACCACTGGTTCTAAAGCGGCTGTCAATGCGCAGCCTCTTACTGTTGAAACTACCAGAGGTACGGTTGCCGTCGCACATAACGGCGACATTACGAATTTTAAAGTTCTAAAGGAAAAATATCTTGCGGCTGGATGGTCCCTTCTTACTGATTCAGATTCAGAGTTGATTGCAAGATTACTCGCCAAGCATATGGTACAGAATGACGATCCGATCAAGGCGATCAGGTCGATGATGGCCGAGCTTGACGGTGCGTATTCTCTTACAATAATGATCAACGATCATGTATACGGTGTCAGAGATCCATATGGTTTCAGGCCGCTGTGCATTGGACAGATGGATGGTGGGCACATTCTTGTTTCAGAAAGTGCAGCTATAGATACTCTTAAGGGCAGGCTTATCAGGGATGTTGCTCCAGGTGAGATCGTTGAGATCACAGCTGACAATTATGTCTCATATCCTTTTAAGGGAACTTCACCCAAAGCGCATTGTATGTTTGAATGGATATATTTTGCCAGACCAGAGTCGGTCATGGATGGTAGAGAAGTCTACAATGTGAGAAAGAAGATAGGTATGATTCTTGCAAGAGAAGCACCTGCCGAGGTCGATATAATCATGCCTGTTCCAGATTCTGGACGTGCTCATGCATTAGGATATTCAATCGGTTCGGGTATTCAGTATGAGGAAGGATTCATGAAGAATCGTTTTGTTGAGCGTACCTTTATTCTGCCTGATCAAAAACAAAGGGAGAAAGCCGTAGCGATGAAGATGAATCCAATCAAATCTACAGTCAATGGACGTCGCGTTCTCATTGTAGATGACAGTATCGTTCGCGGTACTACGTTAAAAAAGCTGATAGGTATGCTTCGATCCGCGGGTGCGAAAGAAGTGCATGTAAGGATAGGGTGTCCGCCAGTTATTGCGCCGTGCTATTACGGTGTAGATATGAAGACAAGGGATCAGTTCATTGCAAATTTCCATACTGTCGATGAGATTTGTGAGATCATAGGGGCGGACAGTTTGGCGTATATCAGTATTCCTGGTCTTGTTGAGGCATTGGATTTTCCAGAGAATGATCTTTGTTTGGCATGTGTCAATGGTAAGTATCCGACTCTTATTCCGGGAGAGACACACAGGTTTCAGTCTACTTTTAAGAAGGACTTCCAATAAGCCACAATCTTTAATAACCACTAACTAATCACGGGAATTATCGGGCAGGTAGATCAGCTGGAAGATCGCTACATTGGCATTGTAGAGGTCGCGAGTTCAAATCTCGCCCTGTCCACTTCATATCTTCAATAATAAGATACTGGATGAGACATTTTTATTACTTAATTGATGATTACTGAACTATGCTCATTGATGCACACATTCACATGTGGAACAGGCGAATGCTTCCGAATGAGGCAGTCAAAAATTATATGGAGCCGATGTTGAAATTCAAAGAGATGTACGGAGGTCTCATGGATTTCGGACTGGATGAGGCTACACCTTTTGTTGATTATGATGTTCCGATATCCGAGCCGTTGGATACATTGGATGCGAATAATTTAGATTATGCTGTTGTTTTGGGAACGGATTTTGAGCTGATCAATGAAGGGAAAATGAGCAATGAAGAATACATGGATTGGCTGTTTGAACGCTGTTCAGTCGATGATAGGTTCATTCCATTTATTTCTGTAGATCCTAACAGAGGTGAAGAAGCACTTAGGATGATTGAGCGCTTGGTAAAGAAATATTCACCAAAAGGCATAAAGATGTACCCTGCGACCGGTTATTATCCTGACGATCCAAAATTTGATCCTTATTGGAATTTAGTGGAGGATCTAGGTCTTGTAGTTACGACACATGCAGGAATGGCTCTTCCGCCGCTTGATGAGAGATATTGTCATCCTTATAATCTGGTGCGTGTTGCTGAGAAGCATCCTGGCATAAAACTTATAGTTGCTCATTTAGGCGGAAAATTTCATAAAGAGCTGTTTCCTTTGATGGATGCATGCGACAATGTTTTTACGGATTGTTCAGCGCTTCAGGGATGGGTTGTTGAGGACAAAGGAATGATTGACAGTAGGCTCTTGGAAATTACCAAAAGATATCCAAAGAGAGTTGTTTTCGGTACCGATTTTCCATTGTATGATGCAAGCACATCTACAATGCAATTTCTTCGTATAATAAGGGAAGGTAAATGGGGTAGCGAAAAGTTGAAAGAAGACCTCCTCGGTAATAATATGGCCAGGATTCTTGGGCTGTAAACACAAATAATATATTCGTAACGTAATTGCGTATCATGGTAGAAGACACGATAGACTGGGATGCTGTAAACGAGGCGATTGTTACATACCATGTGTCAGAATTGTTTTTGGCAGTGGTCGGGATTGTAGCAATACTCATAGTTTACATGTATCTCAAGGACAAAGAAAGTGCGAAATATAAAGCACTGGTAGTTATAGGAGTTATTATTGGAATAGTAATGGTTTATCTTTGTGTGACCGCTGCTACGTCCTTGACTACTGGCACTACGATAATAGTTGCCATAGCGGCGTTCTCTTTGATAATCAGGCCATTTCGTGATGTGCATTTTTCATTGATACTAAGTTTGTTAGTAATGGTCGTTGTATATGTTTTACTGGGGGATCTGACAGGTGACTGGGAAATTCTTGCGACTGGGTGGTATAGGATAGGAATAGCATTTTTGCTCGGTGCAATTGTCTATATGATCACCAATTTTATACAAGATCTAATGCAATTGTTTGGTAAGATTTTAAATGCCTGGCCATTGTTGTTTGTATTAGGCATGGTTTGTATTGCAGAGTCAATCTGTGTTTATCTCGGTTACGGTTCGGTATACAATATGATATATGACCTACTGAAGGAGTCAGGGACACTTTCCAGCATAAGTCTATAGTAAACATTTAAATGAGATGATGTGTTCGGAGGTTTGCGTGGGCCCGTGGCTTAGCCAGGATATAGCGCTGGCCTTCTAAGCCAGACGCCTCGGGTTCGAAAGTTCCAATAATAACGGAGCCGAAAGTC
>JBAZDV010000016.1:0-13398 GCA_041654195.1 Candidatus Methanomethylophilaceae archaeon
GGTCCACCCAGTCATTCCGTTCGCTGCCAATGCTTTCATTATTTCATCACCAGATGCGATCTTCGCATCCCACAATGCACCCAAAGCAGTGTTCGCATCAACTATTCCGCCTAATTCATAGAATGTGAATGTACCTATTATGATCATACCGACAAGCATTATGGAAGCTTGCAGCGCATCATTATACATGACCGCGATCACACCTCCATATGTGACATACAGTGCAACGATCAGAGAAAGACCCAGAAGGACCAAATCCTTGTTAATTCCCGTTGTCGCGGTTACAAAATTTACCCCTCCCAACAACACAGCTGCACAATATATTGGCATCCCGATGATGATGATCAAGGCCGATACCGTTCTGATCCCAGGTGACCTAAACCTTTTACCGAGGAAATCCGAAAACGTAAAGGCCCCCAGTTCCTTACCTATCCGCCTCATACGTTTCCCGAATACTACAAAAGCAATCAGCGTTCCTACCACGATACAAAGAACGGTCAGCCAGATCATTGATAGACCGTATTTTGCCGCCATTCCCCCGAAACCTACTATCGCCGAGGCACTGACGAATGTGGCCCCATATGATAATGCAATAATCACTGGACTTGCCTTATTACGCCCCAGTAGGAACTCACTGTTGTCCCGAGTACTTTTATAGCCATACCATCCCAAATACACGGTTGCTGCGAGAAAGATTGACGTAATGACCCCAAATATGATCATATTGACCATTCATTCACCATCCTCATTACGGTGTATCCACCCATATACGCAGCAGAAAATCGTTGAACCTATGGCAACGACATACCCACCAAATACCCAGGGATTTTCTATTCCTAGCATTTTTCTCATTCCTTGTCTTTTTTTATCGACAACGAAGGCGTTAATTTTCTGTATATAATACTTATCTGGATAACCTTAGACAGCTTCCGTGATATAAATCATCAAATCAAGAATTCCATACGATACTTCGCCTATGCATGAAGTATTTTTGAACCAATGATTAAAAACGGTTATATGAAACAACACTTATCATCTGCGTATGAGGTTCTCCGAGATTGCTGTAATGTTTGATAAATTAGAATCAACGGGCAGTCGCCTGGAAATGACAGACATTTTAGCTGATTTCTTTAGGAACATACCGCCTGAGGACCTCCGTAATATCATCTACCTTTCACAGGGAAAACTGCACCCAGACTTTTATCAACAAGAATTGGGAATGGCAGATAACTCGTTCTCAAGGCAATATCCTTCACCTCAGGAGTTTCTGATTCTAAAGTTGAAAAACTTTGGCTCAAAGGTGGCGACCCAGGAACGGTTGCCGAGATGCTCATTGCTGGAAAAAAACAGACCACCCTTGACTCTGAACCATTAACGTTGAACAATGTCCTTATCAATCTTACTTCGATAGAGACTGCCGAGGGAAAAGATTCACAAGATCGTAAAATGAAATATCTGGCAAATATGTTGCATAATTCAGAACCGATAGAAGCGAGATATCTCTGCAGAATCGTTACCGGTAGAATGAGAGTAGGTGCAGCATCAATGACCATTTTAGATGCTCTAGCACAGACTTTTGCTGACAAGGAATCAAGACCCGATATTGAGAGGGCATTCAATATAACGTGTGATCTTGGACTTGTTGCTGAAACATTAGCAAAAGACGGAATGGACGGCATAATGAAAATACATGTCACCGTTGGCAACCCCATAAAAGTAATGCTCGCCGAAAGACTTCCATCGATAGGCGAAGTGATCGAAAAAATGGGTGGTGAATGTGCAATGGAATACAAATATGACGGGATCAGGATACAAGCACACATCGGCAAGGATTCTGTAAAATTGTATTCAAGGAGATTGGAGAACCTCACAACGAACTTCCCAGACATCGCCAGATCTTTAAAAGAGCATTTCAACGGAGAAGAAGCGATAGTCGAGGGAGAATGTGTTGCAGTAGACCCAAATACCGGATTCATGCAGCCATTTCAAACTATCACACATAGAAGACGAAAGCATGATATGAACAGTGCCATAAAAGAGGTCTCTGTCAGAATGTTCATGTTTGATTTGCTATATCTCAACGGAAAGGATATGACCCTTAAGCCTTACACCGAAAGAAGAGACCTCATCTCTAAATCCTTCGATATATCTGAAAATATCCAGATGTCAACAATGAGAATAATAAGATCAGTAAAAGAGGGGGAGACTTTCTTTGACGAGGCTATTGCTTCAAGATGTGAAGGAATAATGGCGAAATCGATTTCTGACACATCCGTTTATCGTGCAGGATCCAGAGGCTTCCTCTGGATAAAATACAAAAAAGATTATTGCTCTGATCTTACGGATTCTTTTGATCTTGTCGTGGTTGGTGCATTTTATGGCATGGGAAAACGCGCAGGAAAATACGGAGCATTGCTTATGGCTTCATTTAATTCAGAATCTGGAACATACGAAACTGTATGTAAATTGGGCACGGGTTTTGATGATGCTTTCCTTGAAAATATGCCCGAATTACTGGATAGATACAAATCTGAATCCAAACCACAATGTGTAAATGCCAAAATGATTCCCGATATATGGTTCGAACCGTCAATCGTGTTGGAGGTGGTGGGTGCCGAGATTAGCGTCAGTCCGATCCACACAGCAGCGATGGATATTATAAAAGAAGGCACTGGAATTGGTATAAGATTCCCCAGATTTACAGGTCGCGTAAGAGATGACAAGGGCCCCGAACAATCAACAAACGTCGGAGAAATATTAGAAATGTATGAGTTGCAATCTCATGATTCTGACGGACTGTAGACGCGCGCCCGTGAGAAAGATTTATAGGGAGTACGATATACGAGGGATTATGGAACTTCACCTTGTCGAGAAAACGAGCGATTCTATCACGATAAAGATCAAAGATACAGATACAACTTTGATCACACCCCTGCTAGACAGGCTTAACGCTGACAAAAATGTCAAGATTGTCAGATACGTCGACAAGCATCCTGAGCTTGAGCAACCAGTACTTATCGTTCAAACGATTAAAGGAAAGCCCGAGGATGCAATAAAAAAGGCAGCCGCTTCGATCGCCGAGTATTTCTCGACTGTCAAGGCATAAGGTTATCATGCAGTATCGTGACTGCAAGACCGCCGAAGCCGATATCGGCATGCTTTATTATCTAAGCACGGCCAATGGCACAGGCGGACGCCTGAAAACACTACCCGAAGACTTCATTGTTCAGGAGATTTCTAGTCATCCTCCTGAGAAAGAGGGCGGCCGTTTTACTATTGCAGATGTTACAAGCACCAATTGGGAAACCAATAGACTTGTAAGACTTCTTGCCAGGACACTCAATATCTCCAGAGAAAGAGTTTGTTTTGCAGGAACAAAGGATAAAAGGGCCATCACAACACAGCTTATGTCATTTGAATGCCCACCTGACAGATTATCAACAGTTGAATTGAAGGATCTGATATTCAATAACGTTTATACTGCGAATCGTGGCATTAAAATCGGTGACCTCATAGGAAATAAATTTGAGATCAAGGTCAAAGAATGCGATGTACCAATGAATGAGGTTGCAGAATCTTTAGATCGGACAATTTCGGTTATTAAAGAAACTGGCGGGTTTCCTAATTATTTCGGCGTTCAAAGATTTGGAACATCAAGACCAATAACCCATAAAGTCGGCGAAATGATCGTCCGTGGCGACATAAAAAAAGCCGTAGAAATATACCTTTCAGCACCTTCTAAATTTGAGGGAGAAAACGTTCGCGATACAAGAAAAATACTCGCTGAGTGCAACGAAGATTATGCATTAATTATCCCTGACATGCCTAAGACAATGGGGTTCGAAAAAACACTGTTAGAACACCTTGTAAGAAAGCCCGGTGACTATATCGGAGCAATAAGCGAAATGCCAACCAATCTTCAAATGATGTTCACCCATGCTTATCAATCATATCTTTTCAATTTAATGCTCAGCGAAAGGATGAGACAAGAAATACCTCTTAACTGTCCTATCGAGGGTGATGTCGTGATCCCGTTAGACTCTGACAAGGTTCCAATGCACGAAAAACCCATCATAACGACAAAAAAAAATATCGATCTCGTCACAAAACAAGTGCGTACTGGAAAAGCATTCATCTCCATCACCTTGTACGGAACAGACAGCATTTTCGCAGAAGGAGAAATGGGTGAGATTGAAAGGTCCATCATTGAAAAAGAGAAATTGGAAGAAAAGAACTTTGTCGTTCCAGGGCTTTCACATTGCAGTTCCAAAGGCAGCAGAAGAGAGATTCTTTGCCCATTACATGATATTTCATATGTTGTTGATGAGGATAACTACTCGGTAGCATTCCCGCTCCCCAAAGGAAATTATGCGACATGCCTAATGCGCGAATTCATGAAATCAGATATGAACAGATACTGAACCCGATTCTTTTGTTACTAGCAATTTTACTGTTTTTGCAGAATATACACCGAAACCATATCTCTTCATTAAGGCAAATACAGATATGTCTCCCGATCCCTCCCGCATTTCTTCAACAGCTTTGCCGATCTCGTCTCTAAACACTTTTGGTTCTGTGTTCTCCATCATTACTTTGTAAATATATGCGATAAGCACCTTGGCCTCATCTATATCCCTCGCACCTGACGATATATATGCGAATGGTATAGAAATCAAAGGTTCCGATTCGATATCTTCTAGATTTTCTTTAATCACAACATTATTGGAAAGGACCTCCAATCTGTTAAATTCACGAGAACCTGTAACGATATCTCCGTATTCTCTGATATCTGCTATATAACTCAACACTTCAGATGACATTCCCGAAGGTATACCTGTCTTCTTTATGAGCATCTCATCGTCCAATGCGAACCCCGTTTCATATGCATTATTCAACAATTCACGAGCATACCAATGAAGTGAGTCTTCGATCACTTTTGTATTTGACTCTGATCTGACATCCAACAAGGATTCGATCTGATTTTCTTCTGGCTTCACATCAGAATCATAAAAGAACATTTTTAATTCAGAGATGACTTTTTGATCGACATTATCATTTTTCTCGTAGATATCTAATAATTTTTTTATGCTATCAATATCGTTATGTGATTTGTAGATACTTGCTCTGGAAATAAATGCAGGAGCATAAGTCGGGTCCAGTGAAATAGCATCTTCCAGATTTCTTATGGCAATAGATTCTCTTCCCATAGCTGCCTGAATTGTTCCAGTTCTTTCGATTGCAATGACATCTCTTGGATTGTTCACTATTGCAAACGCATAACTGTTCAACGCAGCATCTTTCATTCCAAGGGCTTCCTGTACCCTTCCACGACTGCGATAGATGTCCGCAGACACGATTCCCTTTTTTGTAGCTGCATCATATGATATAAGTGCATGATTGAAATCGCCTCTCTTCTCCTGTATTTCACCCATACACTCCCATATTTCAGGATCGTCTTCTGGTGTTGAATGCAATGCTTCATTGAGCACACTCTGTGCCTCAACATAATGTCCTGAACCGACAAGGACACGTGCTTTCATGAGATAACCTTTTGATTCCATCGGTTTGATTCCGATTGCTCTGTCCAGATAGGTCATGGCTTCCTTCTCATTACCTGAATTTGACATTATTCCTGCCAATTCTATCAAAGTATCAAAATTGTCTGGGTCATTCTTCAATACCCCTTTTAACATCGAAATTGCATCGTTATCGTTCCCTGAATCTGAACTCATCTTTGCTTTCTTCACTGTAATGGATGCGTCCTGCGGATTTTCGGCGTGCAATTCGTCGTAAATCTTTTTTGCAGTATCTTTTTCCCCTTTACGGGCATAAGCATCAGCTAACTCTGTTTTTACAACCAAATTGTGCTGATCCTTGCTAAGAATAACTCTAGCGATACTAATCTCCTCCTCAATATCCCCTTGAAGACGATGAGATTCCATTTTCTTTGCCAGAATCGTTACAGACTCAGGATATAATTTGCTGGCTTCACCCAATGCCAAAATTGATTCCCCATACCTTCCCATACTTACCAATGCATCTGACATATCGATGAATATACTTTCATCAACAGGACCGATAAATTTGATTGCCTCGCACATTGATACGACTTTAGAATAATCCTTCAGATGCTTGTAAATGTCCTTCTTTATCTTGATGATATTCAGATTAGATGGATTAATTTTAAGTGCCAGATCTATAAAGAATAGTGCATCTGTATCTTTATTTAACTTCACAAGGATTATTGCTTTCTTTACAAGCGCATATACATTTCCAGGATGCTCAGTAATCACCCTGTTCAAAGAGTCTATTGCCCCAGCATAATTATCTTTCTTCTCCTGGATAGAGGACTTTGATATCCAATAGTCAGAATTATCCAGATCCATCAGTACTGCTTTATCATAAGCAACCTCTGCATCTTCAAGATTGCCTGCTGCCTCGTCAGCCATACCTTTACAGTGCCATATCAACGGATCATAAGGTGAGATCTCTATTGCCTTGCTATAAGAATCAGAAGCATCCAAGAACCTTCCGATCTTGTACTCTGTGTTGCCTTTGAGAATCCAGACCCTGTCATACTTTCCATATATGTCATCATAATCCTTTACTAAATCGATAACTTTGTGATACTTCTCATTCTCAATAAGTGTGACAATGACATTCGTGAACAATGTGATATCTTCTCTGATCCCCAGAGCCTCACGGTATGCAGCCAGAGATTCATCTCCTCTGTCCATTAATCCCAATAAATGTGCAGAATCCTTTATAGCATCCGCATTCCTCGGATCATTACTGAGGACGTCCCTACATATCTCATATGCTCCATTGTAATCATCAGATGCTGTTAGAATGTCTTTTTTGAGCATCAAAGAAGGTACATGATCCTTATTTTTGGAAAGAGAATCGTTGACATCACGTAAAGCTTTCTTTGTCTTTCCCATCTTAAGATATACTCTGGCTCTTTGACATTTACTTTCCGGATCATTAGGCATCTTTCTAACGGCTTTGTTTGCAGATAATAATGCTGCTATGTATCTTTGTGATTCGTAATCGTTCTTTGAAGAAAGTAGGTATATTACATCCTCACCAGGACATCTTGTTGTCAATTTGGTTATGAGGCCATTAACATCTGAATGCATCGACAAAGATGTCATCAATCCTATCGTAAATGTATATGCATCAAGATCACAATGTTCAGAATGCAATAATATCTTAGAGAAATTATTTAATTCTGACTTCATGCTCAATTGAGCGTATGCACGCATGGTATGCTCCAAATACCTGCGATCAAATGGATCGATCTTTGCTATCTCTTTGCATATGTCCAATGCCCTTTCTGGCATCCCTGCGACAAGATATGTATCTGCCAATTCCAACAATACTGATTCTGTTGTTTCTGGATCTACGATGATACTTTTGTAATATTCAATAGCCTCTCCGTATTTGCCTTGATCCCTGCATATCCTTGCTGCAGCCAGAATATATTCCTTATCTCTAGAAGTAAATTCTGTGGTCGTGCTGAGCATTGCCCACGCACTGCTTTTATTACCATTCTCCCACTCCCAATAGATTCCAAATAATTCTTGAGCAGAATTGGATGCAATTCCCACCTCAAAAGGAATGTTCATTTTGCCTTTTCTTAAAACCGCAATGTTTTTTATGTAAGACCAACCACGTTTTGGATCTGCATCGTTCAGAGCATCATACACTGGAATGAATGAATCGTTGATGGAACGTGCTTTCAAAAAATGCACATTTGCTGCGATCGAATTTCCCTCTGCAACATCTACCTTGCCACATTCATATTCCCAGTACGCTCTATCGGAAAGCTCCGTCATTCTTTCAAGAATTGATTTTGCGGATTCTATGTTTCCATTGTTCAGAAGTATATCGACAGCAATCAACTGCGGAAAACTGTCTGAAAGCTTACACCTCTCCATTAACCTAATTACAATTGATACAAGATCGTCCGTTTTATTGACCAAAATCATCTTTAAAAGTCTTGACAAAATAGCAGTGTGGATATTTTCATTACTGTTACAAAGTTCCTCAATCAGATTCTTGAAAGATGAACCATACTTCTTTGCCTTTCCTGATGACATGCCTTTTTCGATCTCATCCAGATTTTTCCATAACCTATGATCTGATGGATTTGAAAAGACAGGTACAGAATCTCCCATGTTCCATTATCTTCCCGCGTATAGATAAAAGTAGGGAATGAAAAAAAGAAGACTAATCTCGGTCCTCAATCATCATGATTAAATACGTGTTGTAAATTATCTGAAAGTAGGCAGTTGTGATCTAGCTGGTTAGGATCGTAGCCTTCCAAGCTACTAGCCCGGGTTCGAATCCCGGCGACTGCACCATCTCTTTTCATCTTACAGTAATATTTGATTCTTTCATTATCTAAAAAATTTGAGGTGGAGGGATAATAAAAAAGGTTGGGATTTTTCCCTCCGACCCCATGGGATGGAAGACAGTAGCGATTACGGGATGCAAACTTTCTTGTCTTCTAACTCTCGATTGGCAGATAAGTACATAAAGAAAACAGGGGGAGGTGACCGAAAATAGTTGTCACAAAAAATATCATATTGATTGATCTCTGATAATATTTTTACACCTTTGAGAATACATAAAACTTATACCCAGATTACAATTTTCTTTCTGCTTAGACAACGTAAAGTGCCATTCACAAATCTAATTTTCAACAAAACATTAAACCGAAAGTGTTCACTTGGCTTTATGACGTATTTTAACTGCGATACCTCTTTTGAGATCTTTCATTTCTCTGCCGGACATTGCTGCAACACCAACACCTCTTACCTGACCGTTGAGTGTAATAATTGCTTCATCACCGATACGAATCGATAGATCCGCATCTTTCACACCAATAGCAAACAAATTACCTTTCAATTCAAAATCCATCATTTCCACTGTATTGAATCCATGTGCTGCCAAGACCTCAGCACCTTCGATTGTGAGAGAAACCATACTCCTTTCCGCAGTAAGCATTCCTAATTGTGTTCTACCTCTCATTATCTTCCAATAAGGGAACTTTCCTATGGTAAAGGTGTCTTTATCCATTATGATATCTGCTACTTGAGTGCCAAACTGATATCCCAGCAACGAACGCATGGTCTCCTTTCTGTCAACCATATAGTCGCCACCTTTCATTCCTTTGGTGACCTCTCTTAATGTTTCATCAAGTTTCATCAATGATGCAGGCGATGTGACGTCTCCGACGCATGTTTCTGTGATATCTGTAAGCCCGGCAACAAGCTCAGTATCTTCACCGAGATGTGAGATCACCTTATCATATCCTAATTCAAGGAAATGTGCCAGCATTTCACGGATCATTTCTTTTTCCTGACATTTCCATTCACCCGTAACAGGAATATCATAAGAATTTGCAGGAAAGAAAACATCGAGTTCTCTTGGAACAATTCCCAACGGCGATGTTACAATGACCTCATGAACAAGTGTGTCGTGATCGGCTGTGTGTATTGCAGATGCAAATCTCTTGTGGGTCTTTGAAGTATGATATGGTTTTTTTGCAGAACAAGGCAGCAAGAGCAGAATACGCTTATGTTCAGGCTTCTGGTACCTTTCCATTATCATCTTTCTGTAACGAATTATCTCAGGTCTGCGAAGAGACTGTGTCGTATTACAGGCAAATCTACATCCGACTGTCGAACAGGCCTCTTCCTGATATTCATATCCGACACGATCGAATATCCTCAATGCCGCGACAGATAAAGATGAGGATACCACCCTCTGGTCAACCAGTTCTCTCAGCCTTTCTCCTCTGATGAAAATATGAATCTTGCCGCATTCTCTGTGCATCTCTGCAATGTTCTCCACAGAAACGTCATCATCAGAAATGATCTCTCCTTCAGGAATTGAACGTATTCCTTTTTTCCCTGAAACAAATGCAACAGAATCGTCAAAAATATCAATGCCCATGTATGCTAACAGTGCCATAGTGGACGGGTCTGCAAGCCCCGGAGCACATATTAAGACGTTGTATCCAACCAATCCCCTCAATTTTATAACATTGTCAACAAGCTTTCTTGCATCTTTTCTGAGCTCAAATGCATTTGCAATGACGACAATTTCTGTACCCTCTGCAATTTTCTCATCACCCGTAACTGGCAATCTAAGAATTGAAATTCCGTTCTCAGATCTTGGTTCAATCGCTATACCCGCAGATTCGGACGTCATCAGATCTGCATCGACGAATACCTCTGTTCCCATTACGTGCAATGTCCTTCCCTTTTCATTGACAGAAATGAACATTGCATCATCGGACGCTCCGCGTATCGTACTCATGACGAACGGCGTCACAATCGTGGATTCTGACCTCTTGTATTCGCAGATCCTTCCCCTTTGAGAACGGGCAACAACATCCAGCATAAACAACAGAAAGACATGACCCTAATAAATATTAGCGTTACTCTGAGTGTACAATCAAAGGAATTAAATCGTGTTTCGTACCATACACATCCATCATGAGCAAAGTGGACTTTTACGACAAGGACATCGTATCCATTAGGGATTTTTCCAGAGAACAGATCGAGTATATCCTTGACCTGGCCGAGGTAATGGTCCCTTACGCAAGGGGAGAAAAGACCAAACACCCCCTAAGCGGAAAGATATTGGGAAACCTATTCTTTGAGCCTTCTACAAGAACAAGACTCTCTTTTGAAAGTGCAGCACATAGGCTTGGTGCAGATGTTATTGATGTCTCACAGATGTCAATGACCTCCATTGCCAAAGGAGAAACGCTCTCGGACACCATCCGCATGGTAGATGCATACTGCGATGCCATCGTACTGAGACACCCACATGAGGGTGCGGCAAGACTTGCTGCTAAATTCTCTGAGAACCCTGTCATTAATGCTGGTGACGGCGCAGGTTCACATCCGACACAGACACTTTTGGACCTTTTCACAATGAAAAGATCGAAAGGTTTCATAGACGGTCTTAACATAGTCCTTGTAGGAGACCTGAAATACGGAAGGACCGTCCACTCGCTTACCGAGGCACTAACAATGTTCGGTGCTAAACTTACCTTCGTTGCTCCAGAGTCTTTACAAATGCCTGATGAGATCGTAAAACACCTAAAACAGAAAGGATGCGTACCAAAAAAGACCGCTGTTCTCGAGGACACGATCAATGACGCTGATGTCCTCTATGTGACACGTATACAAAAAGAAAGATTCCCTGATCCGGCCGAATACAATAAGGTCGCTGGAACATACAGGATCGATAATGAGATGCTCAGAGAAGCGAAAAAGGACCTGATTGTTATGCACCCACTCCCGAGGATCGACGAGATCGCCCCAGAAGTGGATTCCACAGAACACGCGAAATACTTTGAACAGGCATTTAACGGAATTCCCGTCAGAATGGCTTTACTCTGTGCGATATTAGGGGGCAAAATGTAATGAAAGAAATTAAAGTAGCACCTATTAGGAACGGAACCGTAATAGATCATATCACATCTGGACAGGCACTTAATGTGTTGAAGATCATTGGCGTAAATGAGAATAACATTTACTCGACGATCAGTGTAGCCCTCCATGTCCAATCACAAAAAGAAATTGGATGGAAAGATATCGTTAAAATTGAAGATAGAGAATTAGATCCAGAAACCGTAGATAAAATTGCCCTTATCGCACCAAATGCTACGATTGTCATAATCAGGGATTATTACGTCGCAGAAAAATTTAAAGTCAATCTAGGCGACCATGTCACCGGACTTGCCAAATGCAGCAATCCCAATTGCATCACTAACATGGGCGAACCTGTTGAACCCGAATTTGACGTCGTCGATCGCAACCCTCCAAGCCTCAGATGTGTATACTGCGACAGATACCTCACTAACGTCTCCGACAACCTCCTGTAAATGAACCTTATCATTATTGCTGGAATGCCCGGTGCTGGCAAAGAAGAACTACTTTCTGTGGCTAAAGGAATGAATATACCTTTTATCAGAATGGGTGACATCGTCAGAGAATATCACTCCAACAGACCTAGCGAAGATGCAAATCTTTCTGTAGGTCAATTTGCGGGTATTGAAAGAAATAGACGCGGATCCAATATATGGGCCAAACGTGCATTGGACAGAATGTACGGTAATATCTTTTTGGTGAACGGCAGCAGAAGCATGGAAGAGATCCGGGCTTACCGCGAACTTTCCAATGCTGTAAACATCATAGGTATTCACTCGTCTCCTAAAACACGTTACACAAGATTGGTAAAACGCGCAAGAGACGATGCACCGGCCAATATTGACGAGTTTAATGCCCGCGACAATAGAGAGATCAGTTGGGGACTCGCAGAAGTTATAGCACTTTCTGATCTCTTGATCGTAAATGAAGGCACACTTCAGGATTTTTATTCTGATGCTGCAAATGTGATCAGAAAGGTGCTTGAGATATGATGTTCACAATCACGAGACTTTGTGGCGGAAAGGCATTAATGGCCGCTTCTCATGAATCGATGAATATCGATCTTGAACGTGCATCAGAAATTTTAAAAAATTTTGGCACTGTAAAAAACAAGGATGAAATGATGCTGATTGCCGATTGGAACGGCATCGAATTGACGATATATCCTCAGGGGAATATCATGTTTCATCCACTTTCTGACAAAGATCTTGCTGTTAAATATGCCACAGAGATCCTTGAGAGATTACGTTGAAAATGGATTTTTGAACAATCTATTATATTCTTTAGCAATGTTCCTCTCATGTGGACTTTATCATAGTGTTATTGGTCGTAGTCTGCCTTTCAGGAATTCTTTCAGCACTTGCCTTGTTCATGGGTCTTTTGACCAGGTCTGGGGCCATAGCATCATTCATTATTGGTTTGATCATCGGAATGTGTGGTTCAATTGATTGGTTATTTCTTCTCATTGTGTTCACGGTGATTGGTTTTGTGGTTACAAAAATAGGCCTTTCTAAGAAAACAGCAAAAGGACTCCAGGAAGGTAAGCACGGTGAAAGGAATTACCAAAATGTCCTTGGTGTCGGAATTCCTTCCTGCATATTTGCAATAATGAATCTGATCCTTGGCGAAGAATACTACTTTTTAATGAGCATAGGATACATAGGAACGATTGCCGTTGCTGCTGCAGACACTGCTGCCAGTGAGATCGGGATCAAAGACAAGAAAGTTTGGCTCATTACAACTTTTAAAAGGGTCGAACCAGGCGTTAACGGCGGTATTTCCGTTATGGGCACATTTATTGCATTTGTAGGCGCAATTATAACAACGATAATCGGCTGGTTGGTCATTTTTCACACCCTGGATTATGCTCTTTTCATACCAGTGATCGCAGGTGTCATCGGTTGCATGGCAGACAGTGTGGTCGGTGCAACTTTAGAAGACGGTG
>JBAZDV010000017.1:0-13176 GCA_041654195.1 Candidatus Methanomethylophilaceae archaeon
GTGCCAGACGCCTCCGTACCTTCTCCTTCGGCATGTGAATAATCTCCAGATGCCGTAGTGTCATTTCCCTCCGCATGCGAATTAGTTCCATTTGCGGTACTGTTTTTGCCTTCAGCGTGAGAGCCGACTCCTATCGCATTAGTACACTGTCCTTCCGCATGTGAGTATATTCCTGCTGCTGTACACCCTCCTGTAATTGCCTCGACGTCAACAGGTCCTCCTTCGGAATGCGAACCTATTCCTGCCGATACGTTCGCAACACCTTCAACATGTGCGAATTTAGCAGAAGCGGTTACAACGTTCCTAGTGCCTTCCGCATGGGAAGATTCGGCATACACGGTATTCATGTATCCTTCAGCATGAGAATAGTCCGAACCATCTGTAACGTTATTCGAATATCCTTCGGAATGGCTTGCTAATGCAGTAGCATCAGTATTAAAGCCTTCGGAATGGGAATACTTTCCTGACGCTTTCGTTTCTCTTCCTTCGGAATGGGAGAATTCTCCGATTGATTGTGATAGATGACCTTCTGCATGAGAATAGTCAGCAAGCTCTCCCGATTGCGTCCCAAGACCTTCTACGTGAGAACCGATTGCATTCGCTCTAGTTGCTCCTCCTTCGGAATGGGCACCAATTGCGGTCTCTAAAGTACAACATCCAAGTCCTTCAGTATGGGAATATCTTCCTTGTGCGACTCCTTCATACACCATAACTTGGTTTCCGCTCCTGGATAGCCTTAGTTCATCAGGAGTATCATTTCCATAGATGACCCATGAATACGAGCTTGGACATGCGTAACCTTCGGAATGGCTTCCTTTTCCAGATGCTGCTGTTCAGATTCCTTGTGTAAAGGAATAATCCGATCCGTCATAAGTGGTAGTCCTTTTCCCTATAGCCAGAGAACATTTTCCGTCAGCCTTACATACGTCATCCTGTGCAACCTGATTACTAGGATGGTCGTACATTGGATTCCTTACTCCCGATTCCCTGTTGCTTGGAGACAGCACTATATATGCGTCAGATGAGTTCGTGTTAGTCTGTGTCTCGACAGCCCATTCATTGTTTATCAGAACTCCAGGCGTGCATTTGTATATGTTACCAGCAGACCAATCAGTTATCTGCTTGTCTACGTGTACGTAACTTTCAGAATTAGGATTGTTTGAGCCATTCGTAGTTGTCCTTAGCTTTAATGCGTTGGTTGAACTAGTAAAGGTAAAGTAATATATCCATTCTGGATGGTAGAATCCCGACTCGCCATAATTGTTCGTCGAATAGATTTCCCTAAACTCAAACGTACCTGGCAATACGTCATAGCTCTCCACATCAATGATAAATGAACTGTTCTGCCATGTGTCGATTTCCTTGTATCCTGCCTGAATGTCCGCAAGAGATACAGATATCCTTGAGGCTGCTGGTTTGGGAGGTTTCATTGTAGTAAACGGGTCTAACTGCGTACCAGTACCGAATACCGTCTTTCCGTCAGAGTGCACCTGCTTTGATAGGTCAAATGTATTCCTTTGTGTCGGAGAGTTTGTTACTGTTATCGAATTGTCGTTTGACGTGATAGAAACATTTGTCTTTCCGTTTATGTATTCTACCAAATCAGACTGCTTTTCGATATTTGCCAATCCTCCTTCTATGTCCCCCCAAGAAACCTTAAATGAATTTATGTCTATACCTAAATTCTCCCTTGCCAACGCCTTCTCTTCCTCCGTAGTGAACTCGCTAAGGTAATTTCCTTTCAATAGATAGTCGTTGTCGCTGCATTGCCTTGATGAGGAACACGTGGCGTCGCGTGAAAACAAATCGTTATTTGACATATGTGTTTATTAGTTTATTATAGACTCTTAACTTAGAATCAATGTTTCCTTTCATATCTATATATATTATAATGTCCATTAGTTTTTGAATATCATTTACGGTCAATGAATATCCAGTTAACATTTTTCTTAAATATTCCTTATATAACATTATCCCTTCCTTCTTTAAGGAAGTTATATGAGAACAACTATCTTCCACAACCGCATCCGCTTGTTTCCGTGACAGTGACCTTGCCTCCTCTGCAACCGCATCCACAGTCGGCAGGTGTCCTTGTATCATTACATAATCCCCTACATGTATCTATTTCGTCTAGTATCAACATAGCCTGTTCATAGTCGTTACATTCCAATAACCAAGTGACAACCTGTATAGTAGCCGTAAGATAATTCACCTTAAACAATAGGTCGTTGTCCTTGCTAAGTTCACATACGTTATATTTCTTTGAAATATACTCGCTTTGCGCATCAAATAGGCAAGCCCTAAGATAACATAGATTAAACACGTCATGAGTAGCCCTGAATGTAGTGATATGATTGTCACACTGTTCATAAATCTCCTCAACTAATAACGCCTGGTTTGAATCCGTTTCCAGATTCCCGTCAACTTCCTTGTAGATCAAACCGTCGCCTTCATTATAGATGTAAATTTTCCCATAGCTCTGTTTGTCCTCATCGTTGTTATACCATTTCTTGGTAGGCATTATTATATGTGTTATCTGATAGTATCCGTCGGAATCGAATGTCATCATGACGCCCCCCTCGTCAACCAGGTTTCCTGCGTCGTCGACTTCGTGTTTCGTAAACATATATCCTTCCATTACAGTTCCATTTCCAGTAACCTTCATCAGTATGTCAAGCGTGACGCTTTCTGATTTCCTGAAATAAAGGTTCGGATTTGGACCGACAGTCTCGGAAAGGTAACCTCCAAGCTGATACGTAAGGTCGGTAATGGTAGCCGAACATTTGGATGTGTTGCACACTTTAAAACCAGTAGCCATTTTTATTGCATTTTAATTTGGTCGTTATACGGATTGCCGTCCCTCAATTGACCAATCTCAATGTCAGTACGTTTCTTCTGTATGTTTACCATGTCGTTTTTATAGTCCCTATCTGTCTGTGCTTCATACCACTTTATCTGCATGTCAGACTCAATCTTGTGCTGCTCTAATTTCAGTTTCTCTTCGTTAAGAGCAGATATTTTTGCCTTTGCAGATTCCAGCTCGCTGTTTATCTTATTAACTTGGTTTTTGAATTCCTCATTTTGTTTTTGTAGGTTGCCTATCATGTTAATCTCCTCCTTCTTCGACTTCATCGCCTCCTTTACCTTTCATTTTAGTTCGGTAATCGACTTTGCCGTCATGGCGTCTACGATGATGTCGGCGTCTAGGTTTCCAGCCTGAATGAATCCAGCCGTAGTTGCTTTTATCGCTTCCAAATCTTTCATTATTTCGCTTCCTGACATTATATGAATGTCAAAGTCGGTATGCGTATAATACTTAGGAAGGATATCGAATGTCTTCTGGTATCTTTCTCCTATTATCAAAGCTCCCTGCAATCCTGTGCTGTATACAATCTTTGCTATATTCAGGCAGTCGCTGAGCATCTCTTCGATTACCAAATCCATTTGGTTCATTATATGGCTTGTTACTATAAGCGAATTGTTCTGCCCTACCCTTACGTTTGACACGGCATCATATGACTGTATCCCATTAAGGCGTTCCTTAAATACTCCGGTAATTGAACTGCACGTATCCTCAATCCTTTGTAACGACACCTCAATGGCCTGTATGGGCTGAA
Source organism: Candidatus Methanomethylophilaceae archaeon (assembly GCA_041654195.1). GTDB lineage: Archaea > Thermoplasmatota > Thermoplasmata > Methanomassiliicoccales > Methanomethylophilaceae > JBAZDV01. The sequence continues at coordinate 3,618 of JBAZDV010000017.1, forward strand.
GTTTGAGCGAGTCGTCATAACCTCCATAAATGGTATTTAGACTGTTATTGTCCCTTCCCTCCTGTGCCGTGTTTATCAAAGCTACTCCAGTCTTTTTGTATGCCTGGAACATCTTCAGCCTGTCAATCATATTGTCTCCAAGTTCGGCTGGTAAATTTGACATGTCAACCCAATCTCCAGCTACTCCAGCATTTGCAATCATAGTATCCCTAAAGAACATAAGTATGTCATACTTGTCCTGAAGATGCGCACATGCTCCCATAAGCGAATATGGCTTCCCGCTCCTGTTCGTCATCATTATTCCGTTTACGGAAAGACCGCAATCGTTTGGATTGCTTATTGACCTTATGGCTTCCTCGTCCTTCCCTTCGACAATATAGATTTCCTCTCCAATCCTATATCCCCTGTATCTGTTGGTTACGAAGTCGTCTCCGGTATGCAGCCATTCAACTTCATATACCGGAACAAGTTTGTTTATCTGGGAATATGGCATATCGGTAGGAAATCCTGGAAATACGTTTATATTGTCCAAGTCGTTTTCTCCTCCAGAAGGAGCTACCGACGGACTGTTAGCCATAGACCTAATGAATATTTGGTTGTAGTTGCTTAGGGAAGAGCTGTAAAGTTCGTCTATCTTGTCCAAATCTTCTTTGGACAGTTTACTGCCGAACTTATTCCTTACCTGCGACCTGTTCATCCACTTGACTATCACTACACGGTACGAATCCTTTATATATTGCGATTCCGGATTCATGTCTATATATGTGTTTAGCGGATTTAGGATTTCAACTTCAATGTTGTTCCCTTTTGATGATTTGTGCGCCTGGTAAAACGTATATCCAGATATCAGCAGGTCGAGCATAAGCTGTCTCTTCTTGTTCTTAAAGTCTATCGACCTCGACTGCATTACGTATTCAAGCACGTTCTGTGCAGCTATCTCGAAATTTGAGATGTAATTCATGTCCAGGTCTCCAACTATCTTCTTTATCTCTTCGGAATATATCGGGTCTTCGACCTTCTTTCCCGATATGTTCGCATAGACCATATCCTTGATTTTCGTCTTGACATACTCAAATAACCTGTTCGACGATTCAAGCTGCTTCTCCCTGCTTATTATAGACAGGGTCTGACTGTCCTTGCATGTAACCCTCGGCATCGTCATTACGCCAAGGTAGTCTCCGACAAGCGCATCAATATGTTTCTTTACTAAAGGGGTGAAGTTTATTTCAGTAGGATTTCCTATACCAAAATTCTGTTCAAGATATTCGAACTGTTTCGGATCTCTTTTGCAGTTGTAGTAGTTGTAATTCCTCTGCATCTCCCATTTTGGATAGACAAGTTCATTTATGGCTGCGTCAATCTTCTCCATGCATTCGTTTTCAGTAAAATCTTTTTTCATTAGATAATTGTTTCTTTCGGTTCAAGTCTGTAACCAGTATAAAAATCAACGCTATTGTAAGATCCGTATCTAATTTCCTTCCTTATGAAATCAAGAAACTTGTCTTGGTCGGTTGTCCCCATCGCAAGGCTTATCGGTTTGTCGATCGTCGTAAGTTCAATCTTGGCTACATAACCAAAAGGACCGTCGTCGTCACATGATTCGGAAACTACTATCCTTTTGTTGAATATGCAGTTATATTCAGTTTCTATAATCTCTCGGATCGCTGCTTCTAACTCCTTTGTAGACATTGTTCGTATTTATATCGTCGTCATCCCATTTCGTTTCATGTATATCTCTATCAGGAATGACTCCATATTGTTTTTTCCCATATTCATCTGTATAATATCCTAACATCGGCAATTTCTTTACCTTTATGTCCGTGGACTTAGCCGTCACGCCAGTAAGCTCTTCGTCGCCAAGTTCACACATCTGGCATGCAGCCACAATATCGAACTTCCTTTTGTTTTCGTAAGAATACGATATGAAGTCCTCCAACATCTCTATGAACCATATCTCCTGGCTATAGTCGTTTATATAATTCTCAATCAGGTCAAGACCATGCTGTATCACGGCTGGAGAAGCCTGCGCACCATATAGGTTGCTCCTTCCCCTGTCCACATCAGGAAGACACGCCCTAGGCCTCTTCATGAGGTAAAGGCTCGCCGCCCCCTTGCTCCTTATCCAAGTAAGCAACGACACTTTCGTGCTCTCCAACACAGCCTTGCAGTTGTAGTACTGAAGCAAACACAAAGCCTGTTTGTACGCTTCGTTTATATTGTTCGGCCTGTCCTTATAAAACGCCACATATGTAGGAGGTTCCATTCCGAAGGCACGCTTCTTTACCACTATGCAGAACTGCGAAGGGTCATCCGTGTTTATCGACGTTTCGCTCATTCCTATATCTATACTATCTATTCCTGCCACATACAAGTTCCTGTATGCGTTTCCTGATTCGTCAGACTTAGGATGCTCCAATATATGTACCTTCCCTAATGGGTCACGTATGAATTTGACTTTGTTAGTGCCCCTTTCGTAATCCAATACCCCGTTATCTATCTCTCCGTACGGAGATACGACATGGTGTATCTTTATCTGTGTCAGCTGTTCAGACAACAACGCCTTGTTGAATTGGTTATCGCCCTCCATCGCCAAAGCCTCCTCAGGAGTGAAGCAGTATTCCGCACAGTATATCATCAGACCGTTCGGGTCTATCGCCCTTATCTGCCTTTCCTTTTCATAATGCTCACGTCCCTTTGTCGGATCGCACCATCCCCTATTGTCCTTGAATTTCGAAACCATCTTATATGACGGTATGAAAAACCCTGTCACTACATAGTCGCCTGATGCAGTATAGTTATGCCTGAACGGCAATACGTTGTTTGCTACTGGATGCAGGAATATGTCGCTAAGTCCAGCCAACGCTGATCCAGAATCTCCTCCAGTCCCCCATCCAAGTATTATTCCGAACTTGTCTCCGTTACCCGAACACAACGCTTCGGCTTGTATGAACGCCTTCTTTGAGTTCGGCCATGAACCAAACTCCTCCATTATAAGTATGTCGGTACGGTCGCCTCGTATCTTATTTGGCTTGTCGGCTACTATTCCCATTATCTCCGACATCCATCCAGTCTCGTCGTTTCCAGTAAGTACGGAAGCACGCCTGCTCATTGACGAATTTAGCTTCTGCCTCAACTTCTTGAATCCGTTGTTCGTCTCTGTGTTACAGTAATCCATCTGCCTCCAAGCCTTTTCAAGCGTAGCCGTCACATACCCTTCCTGCTGTGCGGTAACAATCCCCCTGCTTGAAGCCCTGCAATTATATGTGTTGAATATGATGCATGAACCTATTTCAGAAAATCCCATATAACGAGACTTCAGACCTATCGCATTCTTCTTCAAAACCCTACACAATTCAAGGTAATGGAAATATTCATATTGGCATACATAGAACTCGGCGAATCCATATCCGCGTCCAGAACCTGCCTTGACGCCAGAATTTACCAATTTAAGCTGATAGTAGTTTATAAAGAAATAATTATCCCCAGTAATAGTGTATCCGTTTACTGTCATTCCGTTCCTGCATCGCTCGTATTCCTGATTCCAGAAATCGTTGAACAGTTTAGTGCCCATCGGTGCAGAACAATACTCTCCAGTCGATTCCTTTGTCCTTCTCGCAGAAAGGAATGGTTCTATCTCGAAGTCAAGTCCATGCGTCATGTCTATAGGCTTATATCCTGTTATCTCGTATGATTTGCCCGTATCAAAGTAGTCTATCGGATCTTCCTTGTAATAGTCCCAATACTCCCTGTTCTGCCTCGTCGCTTCCTTTTCACGCAGACTCCTATGTTCGGCTTCTGAATCTGGACTTTTATTATAGAAGTTCTTTATTTCCTCTATCCTTTTATTGATAAGTTCCTCTTCCGCATTCGTCATATCATTATTTATTTAGGTAAATACCCGTCAACTTCTCCTCCCCTGATATTCCCAGTGTCGTTCATCTGTGACTTGACCTTCATTTCGAGCTTAACGAGAGATTCCGTCACCATGTCCAACTTGTTCACTTCGTCCATTATGTCCTTGGCTTTGTATATGGGCTTTCCGTCGTCATTCCTTTCCATCGGGTCTACATTGTTGAAGTAATCTATGAATCTGTTTACCGTGTTGTATACTGACTTCAACAGCCTTAGACTTATCGCCTTCTCTTCCTGAAACTCCTTGTATGCCCTACATGCGCTCCTGAAGTCGACGTCATTGAATTCGTCGTCGGTAAGACCTGATATCTGTAAGGCGAAATCATGCCTTGTCATCTCCGGCTCTGAACGGTATGGCGATTCCCAGTCAAGCATCCACCATATATACGTGAACTCCTTGAACGCCAACATTCTTTTCTTCCCGTCCTTATCCGATTTCGACACATTCCTATCTTCGTCCCATAATTTACGAAACTCTGGGAGTAATAAGATAACACAGTCATTAACCATTATTTGGTTAGTGGCTGTGTTGAGTATAAAGAATTTCATTATTCATTAAGTTTTATCCTACGACGTAATATGGATGCGTATCTTCCCATTGCGTCCGACTGTTCTGACAATAGTCTCTTATTCGTCTCCGACAACTCCATATATTTTTTCGTATCAAGGAATAAGTCCAATTCGTATAGATTGGACTCCAGTTCGGACAATTCCTTGTTCATCCTATTTAAACACTCCATTTCCATTTACATTTACATTAAACCTATTATTTCTTTTTCTTACATCCGCAGCCCTTGCCGCCTTTTTTGAACGTTGCCACTTCGTATCCGTCAGGACAAATTCCGTTAAGCCTCTTGATATAATTCAATTTTGCACCCATCTTTGCCTGCTGAGCAGAACCCTGCAACTGTTGGATTATCGAATCGAGGAACTGGCTCATCTGCTCCTCACTCTGTACTCCCTGTTTCTGGGCTTCCTGCTGCAACATGGCCATAGCCTTTTCCTGCGGAATCCCCTGCTGTTCCATAGCCTGAACTACCATCTGTAGCTTCTTCTGAATTTCTTCTTTCATTACTTTTTAGTTTTAGTTAAATCCTTTGTGTTAAACACTTGTTCGTTATAGGACAAGTCCTCTCCGAACCAAAAACATCTTATTCCAATTAAAGCGTCGTCATTTCTGACTATGCCTATGACTACCATTTCTGGAGACGGAATGTGCGACACCGTAACGACATCGCCCTTATTGAAAAATCCGTCATTATCATACATCTGTATCATATCCTACATATTATACCGCTCCTTCAGCCTCTCATTCACGACTACAAGTACCGTAGCCTCGTTTATGACTGCGAGACCTTGAGAGAAGAACGGAATAGGGACTTCATTGAATGTCTTGTAATATACGTCGTCTCCTTCCTTTATCCCCTTGGCATTCATAGGAGAGACCTCTATCACATGTCCGACCTTAATTATATTCTCCATCTCCTTTATGTCTCCGCTGTCAGGGTCCTTCATTTCAGGAGTTACTCCTCCTACTATTATTCCGTTGTCCCATACTAATTTATTGTACGGATTCTCGGAATACGGCTTAATGAGGATATATCCGTTCAACGGAAGGATCTCCATTCCAGAAGCGTCCCTCGAACCTTCCTTCGATACGATCGTCTCTATCGTATCCATCTTGTCCTCTATCGCTTCGTTTATTTTCTTTCTGTTTTCGTTCTCGAGTCTATCCGAAAACGACTTTCCTTTATAGATATTCGAATTGTCGTATTCGATACCGTTCTTTGCCTCGTATATGTCTTCTGCAATAATATTCTTACCCATACAATTAATCATTAACCATTACCATTTGTCAATCTCACACCTTTCTTTAGGCACGCGCGTCTTTGCCTTCAATACGCATCCGCATATGCCACAGCAATCTCCTATACCAATGAAATGCTTCTTCTTGTCACATCCCATACAAATCTCCATCCTTTCCTTAGCCTGTCTGGATTCTATCCTAAAGACAAACCTAAACCATCCTATGGCTATACTTATTATCTTATCCATGCTACCATTGCCCTACAGGACATTCAGAATTATCTCCGGTAACCTTAGTCTCCAATACGCATCCGCATCCGTTCTTATATCCAGTCTTCTTCCTTGTCGACACGTCCATCGTTATGGGATTCAGATATAATTTTGGATTGCATATCTCGTGACCACCTTTCAACGTATGTAAAGGACATACCCTGCACACGGACATCCTTCTTTCCCAAAGCTCCTCTTTCATTTTAAAATTTAATTACTTCGTATTTCTTATCATTATCTTTTTTGGCGACCTTCCTGCAATAATCGTTAAGCAGGTTCACGACATCCTTCTCCAGATAATCAAGAGGATATTCGTTCACCTCCCCGTCGTGCGAGTAGTGAACTATACGTAACATGCCAGCCTTGAAGCCACTGTTGGCCTTCAGCATCATATACATATACAACGAAAGCTGCAAGTTGTAATGTGACATGTTGCAGTCCTCAAGTTTCCCCAATGGAGGCAACATCTTCTGCGTAGTCTTCTTCTTGAAGTCGAAGAATCCCTTCGTGTCCAATTTCTTGTTCGTCTTATAGTCGAATATGTGTATCGTATTTCCTTCCTTTATAAGAAGGTCTATCTGACCTGCTATACTCACCGTAACGCCTTTATATGTGTGGTCCATCGATATGAGGTATTCGGGATAGATCCCATTTTCAAGGTTCATTTCGGAATGATTCCTTATGCACTCGAACTTTCCTCCTATCCCATATTTCTTCAGAGGCATCTCCCCTTTCCGATAGCCTCATACATCCCATTCTCCTTATCGGCATGTATAGCAGTTCCCCTAGTCGTTGATTTGAGGTTCTCCTCCTTCCATTCCGACCTTACCTTTTCAACCTCCGCATCAAGCTCGTCCTCCGTGATGCCGAACAGGTCAACATGGATCTTATGCGATCTGAGCATATCTGACTTCATCAGCGAAAACTCCTTCGGCCTAACCCTCTCCAGTGCCTTATACCTGCTCCAAAAAACATCATCGAACTTGTTTGCGTATTCTTCTATTATCGTCGTCACGGAAATGAATTTCCTATCCGACTTCCTTACGTCCCAATATTTATGGAACTCCTCGTTGAACGCAACGTCGCCATACTGCTTGTCTATTTTCATTTTATCATCAACATTACCATTAACATACTATCTTACATTCTCATAATCTAATATTATAGCCAATTTCCCTATCTTCTGCATTATAAGGTATTCCGAATCTATGTCGACATCATCTCTGAACGTAACGACAAGAATGCCTATCGGACTCCTCAACCCATTTATCGTATAGAGTATATTGTTGTCAAGCCCCTGAGAAGCGAGCTTTTTCGTTATGGAGACTATGTTCCCGTCTATGCTTTTCGCCCTCGCTATCGTCCTGACCTTCTGCATATGCACATACTGCAACTCACGCGAATACGGAGTGAACTTCACCTTATCCCAATCATCCAAAAGCGCATCGTTCACAGGGGAACACGTAAGTGAACTTATATATAGATATTGGTATCCATGCAACGATTCGGTACTGTTATGGTAGTTCAACAACAGCACGCTACATATCTCCGCATTGGAATTCAATATCTCATCCATATAACTCTGTATTAACATGGAATTGTTCATCGCATACGTCTCGGCATTTACCTTGTCTTTCCTATAGTAAGTGCTAAACACATCATTAAAGACTAACGGACTAACAGCTATAAATATAACTATGAGCATGTTCTTCATCCACTTCGGAATCCTGTCAACGTATTCCCAAACGGACTTAATTTTATCTATAAGTAGAATCATCATATTTGTTTTCTTTCAAATAAAAAAATACAATCCACAAATCGTGGTCATCTAACAAAAATCAAATCTAAAACCTTGACAACATACTTCATATCATTTTAATGTTTACAAAAATATATCTAATTTTGAACTTTAACAAAATAACTTTATACGACATAGTAAACAACTTAACAAATAAACGGAAATGACGATAGACGACTTAAAAAAACTTAAACCATTCGATATGGTCGAACTCATGAAAAGGGGAAACAAGATAAAGATAGACATAAAGAAAAGAAACAAGGGTAAGTTCACGGAATACTGTGGAGGAAACGTAACCCGGAAATGTATAGATAAAGGTAAAAACAGCGATAGCCCGACAATAAGGAAACGTGCTACATTCGCAGAAAACGCAAGGAAATGGAAATAAGAACGCCAAAAGTTCCTGACTTATCCAAAATTGACGAAATGCAGGAACAATATACCAACACGGCAAACAAATACTCAAATTATGCCGATATGTATTCAACGTCAGGGATGGGAGCTGACGAGTTTTCGTGGGACCCGACAGACGGACTCCCGCTAAACATAGTGAGCACATCTCCAATAAGCGGACCTAAACCATATTCGCCGAACGAACAAGGAGACTCCAACACTTCAGCTTCAGATAAACCGATAGATTCGGGAAAAGAAATGGAAGGAGAAGCCTCGGAAGGAGACTATGCCAAATACATAGGTTCAATGGTATCCGATAACGGGAAATACCACAATATACTAAAACGAGTGCTTAGGCCAGACAAAGGAGACTCGATGATGATGGGAGGCTTCCTAAACCTATTGGCAAGAAAAGGAATATTCGTACACGTTACAGAATGGAACAGAAGAAAAGAACCAGGAAAACCTGCGTCATACCATAACAATTCAAGGGCAGTCGACATCCAACCTATGTACGGGGAAAACAAGGACGACCTTATTAAACGTATCGTGACAGACGAGGATATCGTGACATACATGAAGACGCACCATATAGGAATACTTGACGAATACCTTCCCGAAAACAAAAAATACTACCATGGGACAGGAGCAGGACTGCTGCATGTCGGATACAAAAACGGATATGAATATTTCGAAAGGATGGTAGACAAATATAAGAACGACATGAAGCATCCTGACGTAACGGACGAAGAGGTTATATGGATGTGGAAAAACGAAAACCAAAACCTCGTCGGTAAGAAAGGCGACGTGTTCGTCCCATATAATGACGGTCATGAAACGATAGGTCCTGGTCTACTCGTATCAAACCTAACAAAGGAACAACAAGCGCAAGCAAGGAAAGGAGTGTCCTTGACCACACTGAACAATTGGTTAAGGAATCATATCAACGGAGTAAAGAAAGCCTCCCGTGACGCAGTTCCGAATTTTGACCAGTTAAACAAGGGATGGCAACGAGTCATAATGGATATGGAATATCAGCTCGGTCCACATAGATTCAAAAAGTTTAACAACCTAAGGGAATCCTTACGCAAGAATGATTTCGAAAAGGCAAAAACACAGATAATGACATATTTCGAACAAAACGGGAAAATGGTACAAGATAAAAGAAGATATGAACTTAGATTAAAAATGTTACAATCATAATAAAAAATAATGATATGGGATTATTTGATTTTCTTAAAAATAAAGAACTGGAGCAAAACAAATACGAACGAGATATTTTATCGAACAAACTACGACAGCTACCTACGACTCCAAGGCCAACTGTGAGCTTTGATGAAGCTCTATCTAAATTAAAAACGGACGCTCCTTTATATAAAA
>JBAZDV010000018.1:0-13112 GCA_041654195.1 Candidatus Methanomethylophilaceae archaeon
TTTGTTACAGCTTTGAAGAAGATTGTTACTACCTTTTCTAAATAGAGATCTGTATAATCCTAATTTATCTTGGGTTTAGTGGGAGCGCTGTTATCCCTTCTCTTGTTTTTTCGAAGATAACAACATCATTGGAACCAAAAGATGCTGCAGTGACGATCTTGTGCCTCACTATGGATTTGTATTCTTTTTCATTTGATATCAGCGTAAGCATATTTCCATCAAATGTGATCGTTGAATCACATGATGGAAGTACTTCGTTCATGCAGAGTGTCATGCTGTCAACTTCTGATATGTAAAAAGAATCAAAGAGTTTGGCCAGATTGTCTGCTTGTTCCTGTAGTTCATTGGTTTCTCTGTCATCAAATATTTCTGTGACCGGAGACAATACTGCTGCAAGGATCAAAAGTCCGCATATCCCCAAGGTTACTCTCGCCAATGTGAATTCCATCATAGTATGGTCACCTCGATGCCTGCTCTTTCGTCATAGTAAGTGCTTTTCAAAAGAAGTGTGCAACCGGATGTGATCAATATTTCATGTGGGACCATTACTATTGGTTTTTCAAAATAGGCTGTGAACATCTGTTTTCCTTCGAAAGATGCTCTTACAGAATATGCATCTGTTCCAGTACCGCCTATACTGATCTCACATCCGGCCGGTACATTAATATCAACTGTTCTTGAAGAGCCTTTTCCGGAGTAATGCACTGCAGATACAGCGTCCTTCAGTTTACTTACCTCTTGCTCCATTTCTGAATTCATCATATTTATCTCGTTATCTTCCATTGCTTCGGCGATCAAGGGAATAGATAGAGCAAGGATGATCATGGTGATCATCAGTTTTATCGGAAGGCCCAATACGCCTTTGCGATCGCTTCTTAGGCTATCACGGTCAGCCTGCATGAGGAGTCCTCTCCGTAACCTGCTTTTGATACATTTGCAGTAATAAATCCGATATTTGATGAACCCAGTTTGATCTTCAGTCCGTTAAATGAGACGCACCCGGTATTATCGGTCGTCTTGTATGCGGTGTTGTTATTTGCATCTGTAACGCCAAGTCCCATCAATACAATGGTCGCACCTTCGAGAGGATTACCATTCTGGTCAGTAACGCAGATCTTTACCGGTGAGTATGTAGTGTAGTATCCATTGCTTGCGGTTCCGGAAAGACGGATTTCATTTGTGTCAACGGTCACATCTCCGATAGAACTAGGTGTTTCAATGTTACCCATCCATCCAATGATCACAGCAGTCCCTAAAGTCGCTATGATGATCAATATCATCAATTGTAGAGGAAGTCCTTCGATGCTTCCTTTTTTGTTACGGCTCAACCTTTTGTTTTGAAATCTATTTAATTTCATGAAGAAGTGTTTGATTTGGAAGAGTATTAAAGCTAAAACGTACAGTTAATCATTTAATAAGTTTGACCGAATGAATGACAGTATGTTTTGTTTCGGACTGATTTATGATACTTTTCATGATGTCGATGTGGTCACATCTGAATGAACCGAATTCAACGTTTCTGTTCTTTTCGACTATGTCGTGAATGTCTGTTTTGCCGTTCACTCTGCCGATCGTCGTATGCGGAACGAACGTCTTCCTGTCATAACTCAAATTCATCAGGTCCAGTTCTTTGGATATCTTCGAAACGATGTCATTCAAGGGATCCGCTTCAAGTCCGATCCAAATGATGCGGGGATCGCCCTTGTTGGGAAAAGTACCGATATTTTTTAGGATGACATCAAATTCTTTTATGTTTGAGAGTGCAGATTCTATTCTGTTGCAAAGCTCAGAGATCAGTGTAGCATTTACGTCGCCTATAAAACATAATGTCATGTGGATCTGATCGAACGGAGGGGATCTGATATTTTTGAGACCTTTAAATTCGTAAATGATGTCCTTTATTGTTTCGAATGCCGGAATTCTGATGGAGACAAATGTTCTGAGCAGCGTCTCTGACATATTCTTGATATGCAATTGTCCGATATAACATTTTTATTGGCCGTCTATGAGCAACAATCGTATTGTTTGTGCTTTATTGTACCAAATATTAATATGCAAGTGTAACTGACCCCATTCAGGGAAAACCTATGACGGGAGAATATCCGATTGAGATAGCAGGACTGCGCAAAGAGTACGGTCAATTTGTAGCGGTCGATAATCTTGATCTTTCTATCAAGAAGAACAGTTTTACTGGGCTTTTGGGACCGAATGGTGCAGGAAAAAGCACGACCCTAAAGATTCTGACCAACCTTATCAATGCCACCTCAGGAAGTGCACACCTTAATGGTGTGGACATAGCAAAGGATCCTAAGAAAGCACTTATGGGAGTAGGAACGGTCGTTGAGACGCCCGAGTTTTATCTTTACCTTACACCTAGGGAGACATTCAGATACATAGGCGAGATCGTGGGTATGTCAACTGAAGCCATCGCATCTGAGACTGACGAGATCCTTGAGAAGGTGAAAATGACCGAATGGGCCGATAAAAAATTAGGTACATTCTCAAAAGGAATGAGGCAGAGGGTTGCGCTTGGGCAGGCATTGTTGAACGATCCGAGTGTCATCATTCTAGACGAACCGACATCTGGATTAGATCCAAGAGGTATGGCAGAGGTCAGAGAGATCCTGAAGAATCTTAGGAATGAGACAAAGGATCTGACCGTCTTGATGAGCTCACACATGCTCCATGAAGTTAGTGATCTCTGTGATCGTGTTGCAATTGTTAATCATGGAAAGTTGTTGATTCATGACGATATTGGCAAAGTTATCGACAAATCAGGCGTAAGGACCATCTTTGTGAAGGTTCTCGGAGAGCCTAACGGAGATGTCATCGGAAAGATCTCAGGGCTTCCTAACGTCATGAGCGCAGAACGTTATGGTAACGATATCGAAGTAAGATTTAAGGGAGAGATTGCGGAGCAGGCAGAGTTTTTCAAAGCCGTTGATGTTCTGGGAATAAAAGTTTATAGTTTGTCCGAAAGTGACAACGGTCTTGAGTCTACATATCTGGATCTTATCAAGGAGTCGAGGTGATAATATGAAAGAAGGTGTTGCAGACGATCTGAGACAGTCATATGTCGTCATGAAGAACGAGATGACGAAGTTTTTCCGTGGAAAGAGGATGTTATTGTTCCTCGGTCTAGTAGTTACGGTGCTTTTGTTGATCACCGTACTGCCATATGCGTTGGGGGATGGTCTTTCCAAAGATCCCAAGGAGATTATTCAAACTTACATTTCCTTCGTATACTTGTTAGTACTTTTGGCAGCGACTTTGTTCGCATCCGTTACAATAGTGTCCGAGTACGAGGAAAGGACTGCTTTGATCTTATTTACCAGGCCGATCAAGAAATCGTCGATTTTCTTAGGTAAATTCTCTGCATCCTTAATCATAGGGATAGCATTCGTGGGGTTGTATTACCTGCTAGTTGCGTTGATCTCATTGATCGTCGCGGGAGGAGTAGACTCAGAAATGGCGAAATCCCTTTTGTTGGCAGTAATGTACGTTATAGGAACCTTTGGCGTTGCAATATTGATCAGTTCAATAATGAAGAAAGCCAGTACATCTACGATCATTACATTTGTGATATTACTTATGATCCTTCCGATAATCTCGGCGGTTATAATCGTAAGTCTAACTCCCGAGTCTATAGATGTGTTCACCAATCCAGATGTTGTCTTTTATGATGCGTGGTGGATGCTAGATCAGGCTTCAAATGCAATATATGGTGTTCTTTCCACAACGGTGAATGTTGCCAGAGAGTCTTTGGTGATGGTTGCATGGGGACTTGCGTCAACTGCAGTAGCATTCATTCTCTTCAAGAGAAAAGAATTTTAAATAAAAAATAATGGCGAGCTAGTGCTTGCCGTTATATCTCATTTTTTTAATCATATGTCGATAGATTTTTAGACGTTTTTTTGTTTTCATTATACACATCGTCGTTATTGCTGTGCAAAACTATTATTTCACCTTGACTAATTTGTATTTTTTAGTACCAATTCCCATTTTCTCAGCATGTTCCAATGTGACGTGCCAGTCAGTAGTTGGTTGGGCGCACTTGAACACATCTTTGTATTTTTTGTTGTTCAAGTGAGCATAGCTGTTTAGTGAAATAGGTTGTTCATTTACCAGATCTGCGCACGCCATGTCCAAAGCGACAGGGTCAAAAGATGCTAGAATTCCTATATCTTCGACGACTGGAACGTCATTATCACTATGGCAGTCGCAGAATGGCGAAACATCAGTGATCAGAGAAATGTGAAAGTTGGGTTTGTTTATTATTGCAGCAGCAGCATATTCAGCCATTTTCTTACATAGAATTTCATTTGATTGGTCTATTTTTGCGAATATTGCATCAAAAACGCATCTTGAAATACACATTCCGCATCCGACACACTTGTTTAGGTTCAGGTGTGCTTTTTTATCGTTTAATGATATTGCGTCAGAACCGCAGGCTTCAAGACATTTACCGCACCCTTTACATAGATCAATCATGAAAGTGGGTTTGCTGGCAGAATGCTGTTCCATCTTTCCTCTGCGTGATGCGCAACCCATTCCCAGGTTTTTTAGGGCACCGCCGAATCCTGTAAGTTCATGACATTTAAAATGCGACAATGTAATGATAATGTCGGAATCATAGATCGCACGTCCGATCTTTGCATTTTTAATGTATTCTCCGTTGATCGGGATCTCAATGTCGTCTGAGCCTTTTAGACCGTCTGCAATAATGATATTGCAACCTGTGGTCATGGGGGTAAATCCATTCAGGTATGCAGTATCTATATGTTCCAGTGCATGTTTTCTGCTGCCTACGTACAATGTATTGCAATCGGTCAGGAATGGTATTCCACCTGATTTTTTGACAAGGTCTGCAATGACGCGAGAATAATTAGGCCTGATAAAAGCAAGATTGCCGTATTCTCCAAAGTGTGTCTTTACAGCGACGAATTTCTTTTCCATTTTTATGTTTTCTATGCCTGCGGCCTTTACCAATCTTTCTATTTTCTTCAGTAGGCTGTCGTTCGTCTTTACATGGAAGTCAGTGAAATACACTTTAGAAGCAATCATTTTTTTCATCTTTTTAGTTGTTTACATCGCTTATTTTTCTATATATAGGAATGCGGTCTCTTTTTTAGGACGTACGGAGTATAAAGTTCAAATACTGAAAGCCGATGTTCTTTTTGTAGCGGGTATCCGCCATATATGAGGTGAATACATTGTACGTAATGAGTCCTTATGCAGGCAAGCTTCTTTCAGACGAGGAAGCTATGAAAAAATACAACGACGAGAATCAATGGGGGCTGATAGTCTCTATAGATCTTGGCGAATGTGACCATAAAAAGATCTCCAGCAAAGAGCATATTACACAATTTGCTATAGATCTCGCCAAATATATCAATATGAAAAGATACGGCGAACCGAATGTCGTGTTTTTTGGAGATCACCCTAAGGTACAGGGATATTCTCTTGTTCAGTTAATTGAGACATCGCTCATATCGGGGCATTTTGCCGAGGATACCGACAGAGCTTTCATAGATGTTTTCTCATGTAAGGAGTTCCCTCCAGAGAAGACCGCTGAATATACGCAGAAATATTTTGGTGCAAAGAAAATGCAGTATTGCATTGCATTCAGAGACATTTAAAATCCTTATTTCTGGCCGTTCTGTATTTTTACAGAACGGTCTTTTTCATATTTTTAGAAATGATTATCAAATGATCGCGACATTACTTAGATCATGATGATAAAGACCGCCCGGAGAGTAATGGGATATACCGGAACGGGGCTGATGCTTCAGGAGCTGTTGTATGGTTTCATAATGGCTCTGCTTTTCATTACCGCAGCGCGGTTCGGATTAATCGATTTAGGTGTAAAAGAATTGATCATCCTCATTATCGGAATGAATTTTACGTGGGGATTGATCGATATGTTGGTCTTCTTCACAATAGATACTTTCGATCAAAAAAAGTATATTCGTATAATCGAGGCAAAAAAGAAATGCACGATGGACGAGGATACAATACGGATTTTGATCAAAGATGAGCTTTCGGGCACGATGGCGGACATAATCGATGCTGAAAGTGAAAAAAAGGTGATAGATCAGATAATGAACAGTGATCTTGAACCTTTAGATCAAATTCTGAGTGAACGCAAGAATATGTTCTACAGTGCATTTGCATGTTTTCTCTTGACGATGTTTACCGTCATTCCAGTGATCATTCCGTTGTTGTTCATTTCTGATTTCAGAACTGCATTGTTCTATTCAGCCGGATTTGCATCGATCATGTTATTTTTTGTAGGATATTACGTAGCACCTTACTTTGGACAGAACAGATGGATTGTTGGGTTAGGGATATTGGCGTTTGCAGGTCTCATTACTCTTTTGGCCACTTTTACGGGCGGATGAATGTTTTACACTATTTGGTAATATAATTGTATTTTACCATCTCGTTTTTTTATATTATTACGAAAATCGTAATACGTGGTGGTTAACGACCTTAATATTTATCCTAATTGTATAAACGTAACCACAGTGTGATAAAATCTTAACCTTTATATCCTATAAAAAATGTTGAACGTCTGGTGGTTACATCAATTGGAATTTCAAACTGTGGGCAGTTGTAGTAGCGTTGATAGTGTTATTATCAGCCTCAGGCTACTGGATGTCTGCTGATGAGTCAGATAGTGACTCCGTTTCCATTATTGCTAGGGTTAACAATGAGGGTTCGGGCATTTTTGTAAGAGAGTCTGTTTCAGGTTTACTTTATGACGAAAGTACACAGACATATAACGCAGAATACTGGGACGGTCTGACTTTTATGACACCCGGGGCCTCATCCATTCAACATATGATTTTGATGAATATTGTCAAAAATGAATTGCATTTTGACTTTGTACAAATGGGCACGGAACATACAGGCAGCGGTGTTGTGTACTGGACCGCGGTCAGTCCAGGTACGATGGTCGATAAACTTCTCAGTAGCAGTGGTAGCGAAATTGACGGTGGGATTGCATGGGAACCGCATTATGCAAATGCAATCTCTAATTCTCAGATAAAAAGTGTCATGCTAACATCGGAATATTGGGAAGGACATCCATGTTGTGTCATCGCGGCAAGCAATGCATTCATTGATGATAATCCTGCTGCGACGATGAGATATCTCTCAGCATATTGTGAAGCTGTTGAGTGGCTTAATGAAGCTAAGGATGTAAACAGCGAGAATCATGCTTTGTTGATACAATATGTTCAGGAATACACAACAGTTACGGATCAGGCGACCATTGAACTAGCTTTGTCTGACGTGAGTTACAGTTATGAGATAGCCAATCTGAAAGAGCAGATCGTCGAACTGACTAAGACGTACGAATCTTTAGGATTGTTTTCGAATACCCTGCAGGAGATTGGATATGCAGACGAAGCTGATTTTGCCAATGCTTTGGTCAATGACAAGCTGATAAGCAGTGCTGAAAACAGAACTCCAAGTAGCTACGCTTCACTGAATAATGTAACCATCCGTGTAGCATATCTTGCTTCAGATATCCATCAGATCGCATTGAACATCGGAATAGAGCAAGGTTTCTTCGATGATTTCGGAATAACAATAGAGAAAGTAGGGCCATTTGCAGCAGGAGGCGATGTTATGACCGCGATCCTTCTTGGACAAGCGGACATGGGATTCGTGGGATCCCCGCCAGTAGTGTTGTATTCGGTCAATATGGCAAAGTGAGGTGAGCTAAAATGGAAGAAAATAAATCTATACTAAGTTCGCTGAACTATGATAAAAACAACAGATATCACAGATGGATAAGGACGGGGATAATCACATTATTGTCATTGATCGTCCTTGTTCTATTGTGGTGGAACATTGCGCTTATAGTAAGCACTCCCGCCATCCCAACTCCTGGGAGGACATGGGATGCATTGGTGGATCTTTTCACCTACGGTGATGCTGTCTCAGGAATGACCATGTGGGCGCACATCTGGGCAAGTCTCAAGAGATTCATTTCAGGTTTCATTATTGCGATGCTGATCGCTGTGCCTTTCGGTCTGTTGTTGGGTTATTCCAAGACGCTGAAGGAGTTCTCAGATCCGGCACTTGAGATAATAAGACCAATAGCACCGATCGCATGGGCTCCGGTCCTGTTGTTCTCGGTAGGATATACATGGGGTCCGATATTGGTCGTCGTGATAGGTATCTTCTTCCCTGTGTTGACTAATACCACATTCGGTGTGAAGAAGATCGATCCCAATTGGGTGGATGCCGCCAGAACTCTGGGTTCTTCAAAGGTACAGACCTTTTACAAGGTCATGCTGCCTGCGGCAGTTCCGTACATCATGAATGGAGTTCGTATCGGTCTCGGAGTAGGATGGATGTGTATCGTTGCATCTGAACTGTATGCTTCATATGGCGGAGGTATCGGATACTTTGTCGGATTACAGGCATCGATCGGATATTGGCCAAATGTGTTTGCAGGTATCATAGTCATAGCAATACTTGGACTGTTGACCACAGGTGTGGCGGATTACGTACACAAGATAATCAGTAAAAGGATGGGGATGGAATGAGCGATGGCATACATATAAAAAATCTCAATAAGACCTTTAAGACCAGCGATAGTGAGACAGTTGCTTTGGAAGACTTCTCATTGGACATCAAGAAGGGCGAGCTGATCACCATCGTTGGTCCATCTGGGTGTGGAAAGACCACATTGTTGAGAGTGATTGCCGGTCTTGAAGAACCTACATCGGGGACGGTCAGTTCTGGAGATAAGGTATTTACCGAACCCGGACCGGACAGAGGGATGGTCTTTCAGGATTTTGCGTTATTTCCATGGAGATCTGTCAGAAAGAATGTCGAATTCGGACTGGAAGTTGCAGGCGTACCGAAAGAGGAACGTCATGCGACCGCGGAAAAGTACATTGAGATTGTTGGACTGGAGAAATTTGCCGATGCAAGAGTACATGAATTATCCGGCGGTATGAAACAGCGTGTCGGTATAGCGAGGACATTGGTAACTAATCCGGAGATGATCCTGATGGATGAACCATTTGGTGCACTGGACGCACAGACAAGGAACATCATGCAGGCTGGTCTGATAAAGATCCTCAATAAGACGGATAAGACAATAATCTTTGTTACGCACTCTGTTGATGAAGCGGTTTATCTTTCAGACAGAATTGTGATACTCACAAAACGTCCTGCGAGGATCAAAGAGATAGTGGAGATCCCGTGGCCAAGGCCCAGAGACCGTGCGTCTCCAGAATTCACTGCTCTGAGAAAGAGGATCCTTGAGGAATTAGAACAGGAAAATGTAATGAGTTAACTTCATTTAAACAAACTTTTTACCTCATTTTTATTACCTGGTTGGTATATTACACAGCGATGAAGCAATACGATCTGTACATATTTGATTTTGATATGACACTCTTTGATTCCTTTGCAGGGGTCAGAAAAGCATATTGCAAGGCGTTTGATGCAGTTGGGATCCCATTAGACGAGAGTATGTGTGCTCAATATGTCAAAGAATCAATAGATCAGACATTTGCTAGGTTTTCAAATTCTCCCTGTAAATTCAGAGAGTTTGTCTCAGCATTCATCAAGGAATCACAAACATCTATGGCCTCAAATACGACCATTTTTTCAGAATCAGGTGAAGTGATCAAGACTCTTTTTAGAAAAGAGAAACATCTTTGTATTGCATCCAGTAAGATGGAAGAGAGGATTATTGCCATTCTTGAGAAACATAAACTTTCAAAGTATTTTGAGTACATAATCGGATATGAGCATACATTGTTTCCGAAACCTTCTCCCTATTGTCTTGAGTGGTGTATCTCTCATTACGATATTCCGTTGGAAAGGATCTGTTACGTAGGTGATGGTGTAAAAGATATGATCGCCGCAAAAGCAGCAGGCATCGACGGAATACATATTTGTCGCGATGGCATTGAAGATAGCAGCTGTACTGTGTCGATAAGAGATCTTAGAGAGCTTCTTCAATGTTATAAGCGTGAAGATTGGAGTAATTAAAAATAGAAAGTAAAGTAAAAGGTTTAAAGACTCTTTCTAGGGAAGTTATAATATTCAGAGTCCGTAGTTCTTCATGTTGAATCCAACAATCTCATCCTTGTATTTCTTGACACAATAGTTGACGAACTTGTCCTCTTCATCCGGCAGAGCCTTGAGGTCCTTGATGATCTTCTCAAGGACATCGAACTGCTTTTTGGTAAGGGGGAGCTCCTTTTTCTTGTATCCGTCGAGGATGATCTCAGCACCAGTGATACCAGCTGCTTTTGCACGGAGGTAATAGTTGTTGCCCTCTGCTGCGATCGCCTTTCCAACTTTCCAGGCGTTGTCATATGCAAGGACATATCCTTCTGGGCCCCTAGTTCTGTCGGAGAGCATGTAAAGATCCCTAAGGGTCTTTTCCTGACCTGCTGCGATTGCAGTGTTCATCAGTGAGACCTCATATCCGAGTGATCCGAGCCAGCACTGAACGGATGATCCTCCGAACTCAGGGTGATACTCAACAGATTCATTGGACCAGAGATCAGTTACCTGGGCCATCAGGTTACCCTGAAGGTCTGCGTGTGCGCACTGACAGTTCTTTCCTTCTTGTGCTGCGGGCCTTCCAGTGATGGATTTGATGATTGGCCCCTCATATCCACAATCTTTGTCAGGTCCGGTTGCTCCGCATTCCATGGCAACCATGGTTCTCGCTGCGGAAATGCATCGGGTAACAGCTGAGAAAGTTCTCTGAACATCGTTGTCCAGGAATCCGCCTGCCATGAACATTGAAACGTTTGCTCCGGAACAGTTCGTGTCTCCTCCTGCAATTGTCTTGTGTTTCTTGGCGATCTTTACGAATTCGGTCCAAATGTTCTCCATATCGATCGCACCGAGGTAACCTACACCGAACAGGAATGCAGTGATATCACCCTGTGTGACTGCGTAATCTGCAAATTCTTTTCCACCCATTGATTCTACGGACAGAACGTCTGCACCGTTCTCGCATGCTATCTCTGCACAAGCAAAAAGCTTCTCAGGATAGGCGTGCGTCTTATCTGTACCAAGGCGAAGGCCGAATTCGCACTCACGCTGGTCAGGGATTGTCTGCCTGACCGCAAGGTTGATTCCGTATTCTTTGTGGTATTTCTCTGTTATTGTTTTCTGACCAGAAACGACAGACGCTGCCATCCCTTTTACAGTTCCCATCTGAGAAACCCATTCTGTTTCGAGTTGAAGGTCAGGGAATCCAAGTGTGATTGCTCTGTCGAGTGCGTCCTTTGAGATGTAATCTACGTACTCTTTTGTGATCCTATCAATGGATTTCTCTGTTCCAGGCCTGGGTGCGTAATTCAATTCTGGAATTACTCTCCCTGCACCGACTTTGATGCCGAATCCATAGGATACTGGTGACTTTGAGTGTCCGAAGACCATTTCATCTGCATCTGCGTATGCCATCTTAGTAAATTTAGCCATTTTACTCGCCTCCTATAATTTCATCCCATTCAGATCTGATTCTCTGGTAGTCATATCCTTCAAGGATCTTGGCTGCAATCTTGGGTGTCTGGGGTGCTTTCCTGGAATAAATTCCGAGATCAAATGACTCTGCGAAGTCCCTGTTTACTGCTCCGCCTGCTGCCATGAATGGAATCGTACATCCCTTTGCTTTCAGTTTCGCTGCTGCTGCGGGGAATGCGGTCATCGTTGTGGTCATTAGTGCGGTTCCGGTTACAAGGAAAGGTTTCTTGTCGAGAACTTCTTTGACAACATCGTCAACTGCAACATCCTTTCCCATATCTATGATGCTGTATCCAGCAGATCTCATCATCACGGCTGCGATGTTCTTCCCTATGTCGTGAGGATCTCCTTCTGCAACGTGCATGACAACAAGTCCTTTTGATGTTCTTCCACCTGGAATTTGTTTTTCTGCTATTGCAATTCCAATCTCCATGGTCTTTGCGGCCATCATGATTTCGGGCAGATAGTAGATATGCTGTGCATATAGTATGCTGACGATCTCCATACCGGTGACCAATCCTTCGTTAATGATAACGAGAGGATCCTTCTTTTTAAGGCCTGCAGTTACTGCTGGTCCTACGTCTTTGAACTTCATGTAAAGAACGGTCTCAGCGATCGCCTTAAGGTCAGGGTCGCTGGGAAGCATCTTCTTTGCAAGAGATTCAGGTGTGTTCTGATTCTGTGCCTCAACGTCGTAACGTTTGAGGATAGACTCGAACTTTATGCCTTTTGTGCTTATCATTCGTTTTCCTCCAAAGTTCCTCGGATGATTGTTCAGCCGAGCAAGACTACAAATGAAATTGAGGGTATTTAACCGATTGTTAGGATGGATGTTTTATCCAACATTTATATACTAGGCAGAAATAATTATATACATTGGATATTTGAGAAAAAAGTCAAATAATATTTTATCTTATGGCAAAAAGTAAAACGAAGCACCTGAATTTTGATTGTATTAAATATAAGGGGGGCAAAATGTATAAAAAAAGGCACTGTTAACGTAAAAAATTATCAAACGGTTTATCGGATGGTTTGCGTTTTTGAGGATTTACAACGGTCCTGAAAGTAATAAATAATCATCCGTAGGTAACAGTAATTCATGTTAGTTTACATTTTAGGTGGTTTTTTGGGTAGCGGCAAGACAACGCTGCTGATGAAGATAGCCTCAATGTATATCGGCATGGGCAAAACTGTAACAATCCTTGTTAATGAAATGGGAGAGATTGGAGTTGACGGAGCTACCATTAAGTCAGAAGGGTACAATGCAGTCGAATTACCAAATGGTTGCATTTGTTGTTCATTGTCTGGTACATTGCAGAGTTCTGTAAGAAATATCAAGAAGGATTACAATCCAGATGTCATGCTGGTGGAGCCGACAGGGCTGGCCTTGCCTCATAAAGTGAAGGACCTCATACATACATCGATGATCGATCCGGAAGTCATGGAGATCATAGGGATCATAGATTGTCTTAGGTTTGATCTGTTTTTGGAAAAGAGGGAAGCGTTCTTCAAGATGCAAATAAAGTACTCTGATACCATATTGTTGAACAAGATAGATGCGGTAACGCCCGAGGAAAGTAATAGAGTAATGTCCT